>CAQFOZ010000058.1 GCA_948788915.1 uncultured Muribaculaceae bacterium
TCAATTATGATTTTAACAAGAATCGCTCTAACTGCCGCAGAATCCGAATTGAAGATATGACACACATGTCTTCCGCGATGTTCTGCTTCTCCATAGTCTTGAGTAAGAGATACTGCGAATCTGACTTGACTATCTTCATCAAAATTCAGAATATTTATATTCTCTATAGACGGTTTATAAGTATCAAATAGTTTTCTGCCCATAAACCTTTTATCTCCACTATCAGATATTATTAATTCAGTAATTAGTCCGGTTAGTGAATCTTGTATCAGTCCATATATGTCTGATACTAAGGACACAATAGTATCTATTAATGCCAATAGTTTATGTTGTTCAGATAAACTACTGATTAAATCTTTAAGAAGATTAATTTCAAACAAATCACGAACTTCATACTTTGATAGTATCAATGAGATTTCATCCGGAGTGGTATCCGCACTAAACAAGGCTTTTTTAGCCGAATTAGCGAATTCCTCCGTAGTAATAACTTTGTCTAAGTTATTTGTGAATTTATCAAAATCTCGCATAACTCATACAGTTATATTATATCCACATTTATCTTCATTCCTATGTAAGAGGCGATGGTGAGGATTTGTTTGCGCTTGGTGGCGGTGTCTGAGCAGGTCATCAGGAGCCATCCGTTGCCGAGTGGCTTTTGAGCTGTTTGGTATTTCTTATCAACGGAGTTGCTGACGAGTGGAATTTTGTTGGCGATTAGACCTGCTGCTCGCACTTTGTCAACGCCGACTTTCAATACAAATTTATGCAATGATTCCCAAGCTGTGCGTTCTTCGATGATTGAGCCGTCCGGCATTGTTATCCTCAGACGAGTACGAGGATTTGTAACAACTTTCTTGCCTCCTTTTTTCTTTTCTGTATGCTCGACAACCGGATTGGGCTTGATTTCTACAACATCTTCTAGCGCATCAAATAGATTCCGCTTACGGGAGAGGCTTACCTTAAGAGGAGTTCCGGGAACATAGTCGACGACTAAGACGAGTTCGCGTTGGACCTGTGCCAAAGCCGGTTCAATCTTTTCAGTGAGGGTCGGGAGAATCTCGGTGCGTATGAGATCCTCTTCAAGTTTTGCGGCTTCCTGTTTCAATCGTTCATCAATGGGGAGATTAAGCTTACGCAAATTCTCCATCGTTATATATAGTTCGCTCAGTGTTGACATACTCTAAAAGATATTATAGATTAGAAGATAATGTTCCGTCACTTGTTCTGCTACTTTATAACCAAATAAATCAACACATTACAAAGTTGGAAAACTCTGTTTGTTTGTTTGTTTGTTACTTTATTCCGTCACTTGTTCCGTCATTAGGAGTATCATTAATAATGTTATTATCATTTTGACCTTTAAGAATATGAGTAAGACCAATCCTAGTTGCTTCTTGTAAAAGACTCATTTGACCTCTAAATTCAGGAGAAAGAGAATAGACTGTATTAGTAGTCTTACCGGTTTTTATAAGTGGACCTCCCGGCTGTGAAAGGCGTTCTATTACTCGACGAAGTTGAGTCTCAGATAAATGTGAACCTATAACTCCTGCAATATCAGACTTTTTTGCTTTGCCATATTTGGTAAGAAACGGTAGTAGAACGGCTAAAACCTGTTGGTCGTCCCAATCCGTTAGTCCTGAATACTCGGCAAGATTATTTGTTAGCTCATAATACTTGCGGGGCAGTATATATCGGATGGCTGAAGTCTTTCCTCTTTTTTCCAAATATCCCATGGAAAGGAGTTTTTTTGCAATTTCCTTATCTTTGGGCTGAAGACCATCCTTAATATCGCAAAATGTTAAAATATCAAAAACTGATAATTTCTGGTTTTCTGGTAATTCTTGTTGTATGCTATTTATAAAAAGACAAAATCCGGGATCTTTGACTCTTGCTGAAAGTATTGCGACAACTTGATAGTCATCAGTCTTATTGTAATCCGGCATCTGTTTCCCTTCTGATAAAGTCAATCTAAAAATCACATCCATTCCTTGCCCGGAACGTTCCACAATTCCAGTAAGGGCAAGCACATCGGCCAAAAGTCGATTACGTGGAGTACTTGATACTGTAAGAATATTGTTAAGTGTCACACCAAGTGGAAATCCTCCAGGACTCGCAACCGTTAGTTTAGTAGGAAACTGTTTAATAACAATCTCACTCTGAAGCCGATAATCGCGATGCGCAAACGCATTGTTAATGACCTCGCGGATCACCTCTTCATTGAAGAATGGAATATCAAACATATAAGCTCCTTCCTGCACTGGCACACTACCGTTACGGTCGTTGATAGCTTTCCAGAGCTGATCAATGAGGATGTAAAATGGAGACAAAAATGATAACCTCTTATCAAAACGTTCTTGCCCTTCTATATTTCTAAACTCCAGCTGTACTTTGGCTTGAGGAAAATATTTTTCAATAACCTCAGCTTTTCCAACTAAAAGCACGGCAGCATTGGTAACCTTGGTCCCCGAAATAAGTTTGAGATCACTTAAGGCTTGATAGTCAGAGAGCGATGTAAACGTTGGATTATTCTGTTTTCTGGCATATTTCTCTTTGAGTATGGCAATAGCCTCCTTGTCAAGATCATCGATTGTTACTCCCTCGCAAATAGACTGAGAATAATCCGGGTCTGTCTCCTGTAAAATTGAAAACAGCACTTTGTCAGGCATCGGTATTAATTCCTCACCGGATCGCCACAAAGCAACATCTTCATATTTTAAAGCTTTTCCTATTGGATGACAAGGAATGGAAACAACCACTACACGCTGTTTCCCTTCATCGTATATTTCATATGCTTCCACTGGAATCTGAAGTGCATTATATATATCGTTTTCCAACTGTCCGAGAGCGTTCTCATTCTGTCGGGTGCCTACAACATCATGAGGATATCTGTCCTCCATTCCCATAACAAGATGCCCACCTCCGGCATTTGATAATGCGACAACATAACCCAAAATACATTTACGTCGGTCTGATGGCTTCTGCTTGTCTGCGCCATTGAATGACATATTGCCGTGCTGACATTTCTTAAATTCAACATGGTCCTCGCTTTCTCTCATTAAGCGAAGCTGCTCTATAGTAAGTTTTGGCTTATCCATATTAATCTTAATGTAAAGAATTCCTTGTGTTATGTATGCTATTTGAGAATCAAATTTGGATTCTATTGCGATTATTATATTTGAGAAAGTTTATTCAGGTGATCCTTAGTGTGAGAAGCGAGTGTTTCAATAAACCTGTTCATATACTCAAAATCTGGTGTTCCATTGGGTTTTACAGGAATTTTTATAGTATCATTCTCCATTGCCTCCTTATTCCATTTATCAATAAAAGCATAATTCTGCCCTTTCTTTTTCAATATGGGGATAAGAAACATTGCTATGTTGCGAGTTAATGGAAATTTTGGATATAGCACGTTAATATCATCGGATGCCCAAAATGGGATCTTTTGGTAAAACGACTCACCAACGGATCCATTGTATGCAACAGTTATAGTATTAGCCGGGTGCAATTCGGAATTATTAGCGATATAGGCCGTAATTCCATTATTAGCAGAACTTGCACCAATAAAAGGAGTTGTTCCATCTTTCATGTCTTTTTTTGTCAAACGAGATCCTTTAACTACTTGAAAAAGATCAGAGATAGGGACCTCTTGCCAATTAGATATATCTAACCTCGGATTAAGAATTTTAGACGCCGAGCTTAACTCGTTATAATCCGATTCAACTTTTAATGACAATCTTAACATATATTCATCCATATAATTATAATCAGGATTTCCCTGATTATCTATAGGAAGCATAATTTTTTCTTTCTCAAGTAATCTTGGAAATAGGCCAAAATTATATGGATAAAAACTTGCGATTTTTTGTAAGCAGGCCGTTAAAAATAAGCATGTATTTTTAGTTAGATGACGAGTATCAATATAGTAAATATCACGTCCAGAAATCCATTCTTTAGGCCTGAAAAAGAATGAGGCATTTTCTGAGCCAAAAGATATTGTCCCAGCAGGATTAACAATAAGTGTTTTTTCGACAATCGCTGTTACACCATTATTGAATTTTGTCCTCGTAATATACTCAATACCATCATTCGCATCGATAACTTCTCTACGATGAAAGACCTGAGGCTTAATAATATTTAAACCAAGGCCTTTAAAAATAAATTCCTTCCACGTTTTCATGGTTTTATTTTTTGATGACAATAGTTATAGTATCATCATTTTCTGAAGTTGAAGAAGAATACAAGATCTTGTCAATGAGTTTAACCCCTAGATTCTTGACATCTAAACCGCCATAAAACATTTCGTAATCCAATAGCACTTTTCTAAAATCAGCTTCGGAAATTTCAAAAGGTGCTCTAGGAACCTGATAACTTAATTGGTCTGGGGGTGTAATCCACTGAATTGAATCATCTCCTGATTGACGACGAATTACTTCTACCCAGTAATCTTCAATATCTTGCCAACGATTCCGAATATCTTGGCGACCTTGATTTTTTACAGTTTCTAATCCATCCTCTGATATATAGCAAGCGAATATTGCCTTATCTTTATGTGGTTTGCCAGCAGTAAAGATAAATATTGAAGTGGTTACTCCCTCATTAAAAGTCTTTTCTGGCAACTTTATGATTTTTTCCAATGAGTGTTTTTTTAGAAGCTTTTTCCCTCCGTGCTTTTCAAGTTTCTTGTCTGGAAGGATAAAAGCACATTTCGTTCCGGTAGATACACTATCCAGAACATTTGTAACAATCTTCATGCACCCATACTTTTCTTCAAAAGGTGGGTTCATTAAGATTTTTGTAATTCCAATAGATTCAATCCATTTTTTAGCCTCTTCACTGCGAGTGTCTAATTGTCTAAGATTCGTTTTGCCATCCTTATGAATAAGCATATTTGCGCATGCAAGAGCAAATATCTCACGATCAAATTCTATTCCGTATAATTGAGACTTTTGGATTTCTTTTGCTTTATGGGCATTAACACCTCCAGCTTCTTTAATCATATTACACATGGATTTTACTAGAAAAGCTCCACTGCCACATGCAAAATCACCTACAAAATCGTTCTTGTCAACTTCAATAAGTCGATACATTAACGAAGTAATATGGTCAGGGGTAAAAACTTGTCCATGTTCCGATTTCTTCTTATAACGATTGAATTCGTTAAAGAAGATTCCCATTACATCTTCACCATTCCAAAAATCAGAATTAATATTATCAGAGATTTGAGAAATCCAATCTATAAAGTTGTCAATTGCCTCTTGGTTCTCTGTGGAATTCATCTTTATTTCAGAATATACATCAAGTAAAATGTCAATTTTCTGATTTTGTTTACGTTCTTCTTCAAGGGATTTAGCAAGAGTAGAATGAATCGAAGTATGGAAAGTCTGATAGTTCATTCCTGCAACAAGTGAAGCCCCATATCTTTTTGCGACAAGAGCGCAGGCGGTAAATATCATTCTGTGATATAAATTCTTGATGCCAAAGTCAACATGTAGACTATCGTTTATGCGCTTGGTCAAAAGGTATATCATACCTTTATTGATACGATCTTGTGAGAATAATCCAAGATAATATTCTTTATTTTGAAGTTCGGATTCTCCCTCACGGCGTAATCCATTTAGGAATACCATGATGTCATCACCATTGTATAATATACCGACTACATTCTTGTATTTTGTCCGTGCTATTTTACAATTTTTCAGTAGCTCATCTATGTGTGCTTGTTTGAGGGGTGTTGATGTACTTTTAGTTTCAAGTATAATTGCTGGCAGAAATGGTTTTGACGGAAGATACCAACCATCAGGGCGATCTTTAATCCCTAAAAAACCTAAGCTATTGAAAGAAGTAATCTGTCCAACACCAGATTTGGCATCGAAACTATCAGTAAAACCTAATATCTGACCTGCTTGGTCTCTAACTTTGTCTTCCGTCATATTTATACTCTGTGGTAGTTATCTGAAGGCTGGCCGAGCCAGCAACGACTGCTTGGGAGTTTCGTAATTTGATTGGTTCGGTGGCATCGCTGCTTGTGGGTTTAAACCGTTTCGGCCATATTCAGATTTTTATGGTTGCTATTTATGTAAAGTTACAAAGAATTTTCGAGATGGCAATCTGTTATGCTATAAAACACAACCAATTGCCAGTTGAGAGTATGCTCCTTATTGGAATCTTTCTGCATGTTAAATCCAGACACACTCTTAAACAGCTCTCAAAAATAATAGTTAATTTTGTACTTTGAAAACACAAGGGGGGGAAGATGTTCGGGATGAACATCTTTCTGTATTTTAGTTAGAGATTATCATAATGAACAGTAATTCAAAAAAGAATAGAATCATCGGCTTTGTCTGGCAACATGTTTTGCTTCTGTCTGCCATTTATTTCATGACTCTGGGTGTGGCTTTTTGTGTAAGATCCAATCTTGGTTCAGGTGTGATATCAGCGATTCCAATGTCGTTTACGATTGCGGGTAAGGCGGGACTTGCCCCGGGTTTTACAATTGGCGGGTATACAAATATAATGAATGTTATCCTGGTGTTGGCTCAGGTGCTTGTGTTAAGACGAAAATTTGAAACAGTCCAGTTGTTTCAGCTTGTTGTCGGCTTTGTTTTTGGTGCGATGTTGGATATAAATATGTTCATCACATCCTTTTTTGATTATTCAAACATATTGATGCAGATATTCGCACAATTGTTTGGTGCAACCATCTTGGGCGTTGCTGTTGCCATCGAAATCAGATGCCAGTCGGTGACAATGCCCGGAGAAGGGATTCAGGTGGCGGTGAGCCGTGTGACGGGATTGCCTTTCCCTTACGTTAAAATTGGGATAGACACGCTCCTTGTTGTTCTTGCGGTAGTCAGTGGTTACTACTTTTTTGGAGCGTGGCCCCAAACAGTGGTAGGTTTGGGCACCCTTTTTGCGATGTTTTATGTGGGATATGTTGTTAAACTTGTCAATCCCCATTTAGGCTGGTTCGACCGTCTGTTAAATTACCGGCCCGGTTTCAGAAGATATGTTTACGGACTTGCACGCTTTATATCACGTAAATAATCCATAAGCTATATATGATGTCCACAAGTCATATATTTCGTTAAACAACTTCTTAGTAGGTGTTTTTATAAAATTGCCTAAGTCTGCTGAACACCCTCTGTGATTTTGGTGTTATATATGTCAGAGAACAGAAATTTAGAAGTTGTACTATGACACAAACACACATACCCCTAATCAGAAGATTGGCATTTATGGCAGTCTTTATTCTCGGAGCTCTTTCAGCATCAGCTGCCATTCCTATAGACAAATATAGTATTAACCGCAAAGATCTTCCCGAGACTGCACGGGAAATGCTTACCGAACATTTTCCAAAGGCTAAGGTGAGCATGGTTAAGGTCGATCGGCATCTGCTCAAACGTACAGACTATGATGTCAAGCTTACCAACGGAACTAAGATTGAGTTCAGCAATAAAGGTCAGTGGACCCACATCGACTGCAAAAAGAATAGTGTACCCGAATCGCTTGTACCAAAGACCATACGTAATAGCGTAGCGAAGAAATTTGCCGGAATTGGCATCGTAAGCATTAGCCGCTCATCACTATACTATACCGTAGGTCTTTCCAATGGCAAAAAACTCAAATATGACAAACTCGGCATCTTCCAAGGAGAACTTACCTCGAAAGAAGCTGAGGCTTTTCAAGAAAATGCACTTGCAGAGGCTGACAGCATCGCTGTCAGCACCGAACCATGACCTATGGAGGGTTATCAGTTATCTGAATTTGATATACACTTATCGCACAGATTAAAGACCCGCAGGGAGCATTGATATTTTGGGGTGTCTTGATTCTTATTGTGGAAGATTCGGAGTGTTTTCAAACGCTCCGTTTTTTTATGAAAGTTTAGCTTCGTTTAGGTCTACGAGATGGTTGATTATGGCAAAAACAGTCAACCCTGCGGATGTATGTATGTCAAGCTTACAACATATATTCCTGCGGTGTGTGGTTACTGTGTTTATTGATATGCACAGATCTTCGGCTATCTCTTTATTGACCTTTCCTAATGCCACTTCTCTGATTATATCTTTTCCCCTGTCACTAAGGATTTGCAGTTGAGGAGATACTTCCTTTGTATCGATGACAGTAGCCTGTTTGACGGATTGTTTACTCTTCAGGTTGCTTTCTAATTGTTCTACAGAGGGTATGAGGATTTTACTTTCTACCTCAAAATGAGACATCAGATCCCGTCCGCAGATTATTATGTCAAGAAGAGCGTCGCTGAGACGCATATTGTCTTTCTGACTGTAATGATTGATAAAAATATCTTTTAATTCGTTTAGTTTGGTAACTGTGTCGCTGTGACTGCCTGAATATTTTGAAATGTTGAAATCGTGTGTTGTGTCTCCTGCAAGCAGTTGATCGACATATGCGAAAACGACATCGTTTTCATATTCCATGTGCCCTCGCACCTCTAATGCATATTCATCAAAAAACTTTATGAGCAATGATGCTACTTCGTCTGATTCCGGATTGCCTATGGCGTTTATGAGATTTTTGCGAATCTTGGGCAGCTCTATGTCAAGAAATGATGTATGTGCTCTTTTCAGATAGCCCATTAGCGAGGGGAGAGAAATTCTGTTGCTGTCAAATTGGTATCCGCTCAAGAGGTTGCATACAGTTATGAATGTGTCTATATCTACATTATTATCATTGCAGACATCGGCAATTGTCCCTTCTCCGAATCCAAACGCTATGCCGAAACGGCTGAATGCCGGCAGCAACATTGCGTTGTCCCGTAGAAGATCTCTCATTTTATAAAATGGTGCATATCCTCTCTTTTGATCTGTCAACATATGCTTACATTATAGTTAGATGATGTTTATTGAGCCTGTTCGCTGTTGTCAATAGTTCGAATTGTTTGCAAATATAGTAATAAAATCCGATGCCTTAAATACTCAATAATGGTGATTTTATGTCCGGAGTACATTGTATCCTACATACTTATATATAATTGTAAAGATGTTTTATCGGTTTCGATATCACTATTATTTGGTATCTAAAAGAGTGTTAGTATGAAAAGAATCTTAAATATCCTCTTAGATTATGATTCGTGTTAAACTCAAACATTCTTTTAGTACCGTTTCCACATTATACGCATTGAGTTGAGCACTGCAAGCAACGCGACTCCGACATCTGCAAAAACTGCCGCCCACAGTGTAGCGTAGCCTGCCGCGCCAAGGGCAAGAATCATTACTTTTATTCCAATTGCTCCTATAATGTTTTCTGTAACTATTTTATGTGTGGCTCGTCCTATCCGGATTGCGGTTGCAAGCCGGGAGGGCTGATCTGTCTGTATTACCACATCGGCACTTTCGATTGCCGCATCAGAACCGAGACCTCCCATGGCAACACCTACATTGCTCATAGCGAGTACGGGAGCATCATTAATTCCGTCTCCTACAAACGCCACATAGCGTCCCGGGGCAGATACAGTCTTCTCAATAAAATCAGCTTTGTCTTTGGGCAAAAGACCACCGTACGACTCTTGTATGCCGAGTCTTTTTGCATATTCCGCAACTATTTCGTTTTTGTCGCCGGATAGCATTATTACTCTGTCTATTCCCAGGTTAGAAAGATTTTTTACAGCATCGACGGAGTCCGGTTTTATTGTGTCTTCAAGAATAACATATCCACAATATTTTCCGTTCAAGGCGCACGCGATAATTGTACCGGTCAATTGGTCAAGCTCATCAGGATAAGATACTTTTTCTGATTTGAGTAGCCTGAGATTTCCTGTAATAACGGTTTCTCCTCCAATAACGGCAATTGTTCCATATCCTGCTCTTTCTTCTACAGATTCGGCTTTGTGTATGTGGATATTCTGGTTCAATACATATTCAACCAGGGCTTTTGCGAGCGGATGTGAACTGTCTGCCTCAGCTGCGGCCATAAGTGAAAGCATTTCCCCGTTGTCTAAAGTTTCACTTCTGACTGTTCTGACACTGAACTTACCTGTTGTCAGTGTACCGGTCTTGTCGAATGCAACAGTATTGATTTTTGTAATAACTTCAAGATAATTGCCACCTTTGAAAAGAATGCCATTCCGTGATGCGGCACCAATTCCCGCAAAATAGCCGAGAGGTACGCTTATGACAAGTGCGCACGGACAAGAGATCACAAGAAATACCAGTGCCCTATAAAGCCATTCAGAAAAGACGTAGTCAAAATTGTTGTCAAAGATTGATATGACAGCAGGTATAGCGACAACAAGTACGGCAAGAATTAAAACAACCGGAGTATATATCCGTGCAAATTTGCGGATGAATAACTCTGCATGAGCCTTGCGGGATGACGCATCGTTGACCAATTCAAGGATTCTTGCCAATGCACTTTTGTCATATTCCCGCGAAACTGTTAATCTGATTGTTTTGTCTGTTGAGATCATACCGGCAAGAACCTCATTGCCTTTGGTAATCTCCCGGGGAATAGACTCTCCGGTTAATGCGGAAGTGTCAAATAGTCCTTTGTCGTTTATTATAATACCGTCGAGTGGAACGCGCTCACCGGGATGAATCTCGATTGTCTCTCCTGTGCGGACATCCTGCGGACTGATATCTACACATATTCCGTATCTTATTACTCTGGTTTTCTCTACACGACAGCCAAGAAGGGCTGATATATTACGTGTCGCTCTGTCAACAGCTTTGTGTTGTAAGGTCTCACCGACAGAATAAAAAAGCATTACCCCTACAGCTTCAGGAAGCTCCCATATGCAAAAAGCTCCGACACATGCAATGGACATAAGTGTGAATTCGTTGAAATAATCACGCGAGGCAATCCCCGAGATGGCGTTTTTAATAACCGGCAGTCCGACAGGAAAGAAAGCAAAGAGATACCATGTGAATTCAAGCCATCTTTTTGATATAAAGGGTACAAAACCAAGGTGGCTCATCACCATCCCGGATATAAGCATTATAAATGAGATAGCCGGAGCTATAAATGATTGATGTTTATGTGCGTGATCGTGCACATGTTGTTTGCTGCTCATCGGTTGGTTTGTCAAGTCCATGTTGCAATTCCTATTTTCCTGACAACAAAAATATACCTCTTCTGCTGCAACCTGGTGTCAAATATACAATAGGCTTATCGCTTAGCTTAGATGCCGTTGTGCGATTATAGTTTTTTGATTTCCTGCTGTAGTAATTCAAGGAATCGGGCGGCATGTGCACCGTCCATCTGAGTGTGATGAAATTGGAAAGACATATTCAGGTATGATTTGAATAGTGTTTTGTGAAACCGTCCCCATATAAGAAACGGATTGTTGAAGATACCGCTATACATGCCGACTGCTCCGTCAATCTTATATCTGACTAAAGCGGATGTGCCTATTACCATACGGTCTGTAATGTCATGATTTTCGCATGTCTCGGCAACCTGGGCTGTCAGTCTGAGATAATGGTCATTAAATTCAATGATATTTTCACAGAAAGGTATGTCACAGGAACTAACTTCTTCATTGTTATTGGCTACAATTGTATTGACAGCGAGCGAATCATATTTGATAAGCTTGCCATTGACCGGCAATATCCGGAATTCTTTTACCTGCGTTGCCGCTTTGCCTATGCACCAGCACATGAGCATATTGAATTTCAGTTTTTTAAGTCTGCTTATTTTACGAAGATTTGTAACCTCAATAGTGCGGAATATAGTTACCATCGGCATTGGCGCGTTCATCCACATCTCAAAAGCGTATTCACGTGAAGTTTCTTTGTGATTGATCTCCTGCATCATGTTTTTTGATGCAAAATTATTAAGCTCTTATATATCTTGATAGAAGAAATGCGACATTATACAGGATTGGTGAATAAATCGGAATAAGGATCACAATATTGTCGTATTTTATGTGGTGTGTATCCGCTTAGGGCTTTAAAATCCCGTATAAAATGAGACTGATCCGAAAATCCGCAGTCGATGGCGATTCCTGCATAATTATTCTTGTTTTGTTGTATAAACCATAACGCTTTCTGAAATCTAACTATACGGGCATATTCTTTAGGTGGCATTCCAACCATATCATAAAAAATACGTTCAAACTGTCTTTTGCTGAGACATGTTAAATCGGCAAGGGAATTAACAGTTTGTCCGGGTTCTTTTAACAGAGACATGATTGATAGTTGGATCCTTCTTAAGTTTACCGACGGATTTATTCGAGAGAGTAACCAATTTTCTATTATCGTTATGCACTTGTTAGTATTCTCACATTCGAAAATTTGGTCAGACAGGCGGATGATGTCGGGTTTTTTAAGATCATGTCCTGAAATTTCAAGGTTGTAAAAAGATGAGGGAGGGGTATCTATAAACATTCCGATTGTATGTGGATAGAATACAGCCACAATCATTTCAAGATTGCCGTCAGTCTGTATATGTGACGGGAAATTTACCTGCCCGCTGATTGTAAAATTACATTGTGTTGTATTGAGTTCCGGAATGAAAAGTGGTGATTTTTTGTGAAAGATTATCTGGGGACAGCCAATTGGAAATGTCAGGATGCGGAAAGGCTTATCGTTTTCCAAAATCCAGTAATAACGTACATAAGGGCGAAGCTCTTTCCTTGGCTGTATAATTTTCATCATGAATATGACGGATGATTCAATAAACTGTTTATATTTTTTTCGAGGAATCTTGAGAGTTATTTTTGAGGTGATTCCGCGAGTCGGGAAGCAACTCAAAAGAACCTCAAAATTACTGTAAAGAACAATTATAAAAAAATTTCGTAATAAATTTAAATAGTTTTTTAAACTTGAGCAGTTTCCAAAAAAGTAGTAAATTTGTTAAACCTTGGAAGGAGACGCCGAGATTTCTTGCAGCCCTCGAATAGGAAGAAGTTCTGTGATGAATTGGATTTTACTTATTTTAGCCGGACTGATGGAAGTCGGCTTTACATTTTGTCTTGGTAAGACCAAGAGTGCAACCGGTCATGAGTTGACTTTATGGTGGGCCGGTTTTCTTGTTGCACTTGCTTTGAGCATGTATCTGATGGCTAAAGCTGCCGAAAAAATACCAATCGGCACTGTTTATCCGGTGTGGACAGGAATCGGTGCTGTAGGAGCGGTGATAGTTGGTATTGTTTTCTTTCATGAACCGGCTACATTCTGGCGCATTTTGTTTATTGCAACATTGATTCTCTCAATTGTCGGACTTAAGATTTTAGGATAATGGAAAATAGACATTATTGGACAGCAACTTAAAAAGTCTTAGAATGATGATAAGAATCAGGAAAGGTACTAATGCCGACATTAATGAAATAATGTCTTGCTATGACAAGGCAAGGCAGTTTATGAGAGATTCAGGCAATCAAAGTCAATGGATAAACGGATATCCCTCACGAGAACTTGTTGTTGCCGATATCTCAAACGGCAACAGCTATGTAGGATATGATAACAAGGGTGAAATTGTCATGACTTTCGCCTTCATTCTCGGTGACGATCCGACCTATTCTGTAATTGAAGGGGGAGAATGGTTGAATAATCTGCCTTATGGGACGATTCATAGACTTGGCTCAAATGGTAAACACCGTGGTATGTTCGAGATTTGTGTGAACTTCTGTATGTCAGCAATAAAAAACATTCGTCTTGATACGCATACTGATAATATTATCATGCAAAAGGTTGCTGAAAAATTAGATTTTAAACGATGCGGAATAATTTATTGTGCCGACGGAAGTCCAAGGAT
>CAQFOZ010000059.1 GCA_948788915.1 uncultured Muribaculaceae bacterium
ATTGAAAATATACCTCAAAATGAGTTCGTTTTGAAAATTTATCATGGCGACACGAACGGCAATTACAATAAAACGACTCCAAAGTATGAAGGAAGAATAAATCCGATAGAAGGCAAAATAATCATACCGTACTAATTGAGATTATAATAAGATACTAAATTATTCTCTAATTTTTACCCTCGGCAGATTTGTCGGGGGTTATTGGCACAAATATATACAAACATTAGCACTGAACAAGGTTCTAATATTAGATGCCTCCGAATCTGAACCGTCGGCTTATGTCAGGATTGCTCACGCAGTCCGGTTGTGGCTTTTCTGTATATCGGGGAGGCCATCTTCTTCTGATGCGTACCTGAGCCTTGTGGGCCAGATTCGCATAGGTTAAAAAAAGCCCCCATCGATATGAAAGCCACAGAACAACATATAAATAGGTCAAGACAAGCTCGCCAATCCTCCTATCATTTATGCATAATTTTTAATCGCGATAAGTAGCTTAATATCAGTATGAACATCTCCTAAAAGATGTACTAATGATGTACTAATGACGGGAAATGGAGTAAGAGAGAGAAAGCATTTTGCGAATAATTAACGATTGTTGGGGATTTTTAATTGCAGCAATTTTCGTTGATTTACCGCTTTGAAGGGGTATTGGTGCTTTATGGTGAGGATGCGGAGCTGAGGAAAAGAGAAATTGTTGGAGTTGGCTGAATAGGGAATGGCCTTATGGCCTTCTCTTTTTCCCCAGCTCAATATTTAGAGATGAAAACAAGTATAGACAGTTATGGATGTATATCATAGGATTAGACCATACTTAAATGGTCAATACAACCATGCTTATTATGCGATTCAATTCAGTCTATTACCCTAATTAATTTTGCAGGTACGCCGCCTGCTATTGTGCGGGGTGCAACATCTTTTGTAACCACAGCTCCTGCCGCGACAATAGCACCATCGCCGATTGTCACACCGGGAGTGATCGTTACATTCGCGCCAATCCATACGTCTTTGCCAATATGGATAGGTTTGAAAGTCATGGATCCACGTTTTTCCGGCAAAGGGTCATGATTTATTGTCGCCATCACACAGTTGTGTCCGATAAGCGAACCATTGCCGATGAATATCCCTCCCTGGTCCTGAAATTTGCAGCCCATATTTATAAATACATTCTTACCTATATGCAGATTCTTTCCGTAATCTGAATATATCGGAGGAAACAAGCCGACAGTGCTGTCTATCTGCTCGCCTGTCAGTTCTGACAACAATTCCCGCAATGCTTCAGGGGAATGATACCGATTATTGATTTCCATAGTTATGCGTATAGCTTCCTGCGACGCCGTATGCATGAACAGATGCTCCTGAGAACCGTCAATCACGGTGCCGTGAACGGCTATATAGTCGTTGTATTCCTGTGCTGTCATTTTTCAATTATTGGATAAAAATTCATTTCTAAAGACACTCGGACTTTTCCCTGTGATGCGCTTGAACAGCCGTGTAAAATGTTGTGGATACTGAAATCCAAGGTCGTATGCAATGACGCTGATGTCATTGTCTGTGGCGGCAAGTCTCCGTTTTGCTTCGGCAATGAGTTTGAGAGTAATGATTTCCTGCGGAGTATTTCCGGTTTCCCGTTTTATGAGGTCTCCAAAATAACCCGGTGTGAGATTTGCTTTTTCAGCAAAATATGACACTTTCGGCACTTCATCCAATGTCTTGCCAGCGGAATATATGTCTGTCAGCTCCTTTTCAAAAGCGGCCACGACCGACGAATTTACGTTATGACGCGTGAGGAACTGTCGGTCATAGAAACGGCTTAGATATTCCAACAATACTTGAATATTAGCTGAAATCAAATCGGTGGAATGGCTGTCTATCGGATATTCTATTTCATCTCTGATTTTTCCCAGACAGTCCATAAAAATATTTTTTTCTTTTTCCGACAAATGCAAGGCTTCCCTTTGGGAATATCTGAAATAGCCGAAATTGTTTATTTTTCCGGCAAGCGAGGTTCCGCATATCAGGTCGGGATGAAACATGAGCCCCACGACATCCGGAGCAAGAGGCTCGTCGGTGCTGTCAACATCTATTATCTGCCCCGGGCTGAAACATACGATTGTCCCTTCCTGATAGTCGTAGTATTCGCGTCCATATTTCAAGGAGCAGTTTACACCATTTTTCAGATACAAGGCATAAACGCCATAGTTCATTCTTAGCCTGTCAAAACGCTTTGTCGCTTTTTTCAGGTCAATGACCGTTACAAGCGGATGGGAGGTTGTGAGACCATATAATTTATTATATGCGTCTATTGTGTTCAGATTGAGAGTGTCCATTGTTTCCATATTGCAAAATTAATCATTAAAATCCATGTTTTCATCATTATCCCGATAGATGGTAGACTTCACCACAATAGTGGTATGCATGACTGACGGATGCTGTCTAATTTTGCACTTGTAATAACATCCCAAAGAATATGAGAACAAGATTAAACACCATTATCACAGCAGTTTTATTGCTGGCGATGCTCATTCCCTTCGCTTCCTGTTCGGCAAAAAGCTCTTCAGGGAACGCTCCTAAACAAGAAACAGTGAACTCGAAAATACTTGTGGCATATTTTTCAGCGCAGGGACACACGAAAGCCGTAGCTGAAAAAATCTCGTCCATTACAGGTGGTGAACTTTTTGAAATAACCCCGATGAATATATATACTGAAGAAGACCTTGACGGTTGGAATGAGATCGCACGCGGCACACGCGAATCTAAAGACCGCAGCACGCGTCCTGAAATTGCTAATAATGTCGACAACTTTGAACGATATGATACTATCTATCTCGGTTTCCCGATATGGTGGTTTACCGCTCCTACAATCATCAATACCTTTCTTGAGAGTTATGACACGGAAGGAAAGACAATAGTCCCATTTGCGACATCAGGTGGCAGCAGCTACGGTGATACCGAAAAAGACTTGCGTGTTTCTGCTCCAAAAGCTGTATTCAAACCCGGAAAGGTTCTTAACGGCATGGATGAGCAACAGATAAGACAATGGATTAAAAGTCTTAAGTAACCTTCTCCAATTAATATAAAAGCAGAATAATAATGAACAGGATTTTTATAGTCAGTTTGATAGTTATGTGCTGTTCTTTATCCCTATTGGCACAGAACTCTGTGTATATCACAATCGGTGGCAGAAGCGAAACAATCACATTAGTCAATAACGATGCTACCCGAAGATTGCTGGAGATTCTGGCAAATGGCCCTATGTCAGTATCCCTGAATGATTACGGCGGTTTCGAGAAAGTAGGTTCTCTACCTATGTCACTCCCCACCTCGGATAGTCGTATCACCACCGAACCCGGCGACGTGATTCTCTATCAAGGAAGAAATCTGGTTATCTTTTATGGTTCGAACACATGGAGTTATACCAGACTGGGTAAAATCAATTCATTGTCAGCTAATGAAATCAGGGCATTTCTTGGTAATGGTGCAGTTGAGATTACACTGTCATTATCCCCGATGTCTAGGATTGAGAAAATTACAACGGACAATACCAATTCTGATATCGTATATGACCTGAAAGGCAACCGTATAAACGGTCGGCCTCAAGTGCCGGGGATGTATATAGTCAACGGACGGAAAACAATTATAAAATAAATACATTCACTATGGCAAACATAAGAACTATTTTTGTGGCTGTCTTCAGTAGCCTGGCAGTAACCGCGAGTTCACAGACTGACAGCAATCCCAACACGAATATCGGATTCGCGCCGGAAGAAAAGTTGGTCATGACTCAGGAATGGGACAAGACATTCCCTAAGAGCGAGAAAGTGAATCACCAAAAAGTGACATTTACCAACCGCTATGGCATCACACTTGCTGCGGATATGTACACTCCGAAAGATATTATCGGCAAACTCCCGGCAATCGCCGTAAGCGGTCCTTTCGGAGCCGTAAAAGAGCAGTCAAGCGGTATTTATGCCCAACAGCTTGCTGAACGAGGATTTATTACCATCGCATTTGATCCGTCTTTTACAGGTGAAAGTGGCGGACATCCACGCAGTGTGGCATCCCCGGATATCAACACCGAGGATTTTTCCGCCGCTGTGGATTATCTATCCAATCGTTCAGACGTTAATCCGGAACAGATAGGAATAATCGGTATCTGCGGCTGGGGTGGTTTCGCAATCAATGCCGCGGCCAATGACCCGCGGATAAAGGCCACCGTTGCCTCTACCATGTATGATATAAGCAGGGGGACCGCCAATGGTTATTTCGATGCCTCTGACAATGCTGATTCACGCAATAAGATGCGTAGAGATCTCGCAGCTCAACGAACAGAAGATTATAAACAAAAGGAATATGCGAGAACCGAAATGAATCCCAAGCCTGCGGAAGAAGCACCTCAGTTCATCAAGGACTATTATGACTACTATAAGACCAAACGAGGGTTTCACCCACGTTCCATAAATTCGGGAATCGGATGGAACAAGACTTCAACACTCGGTTTCCTTAATGCGCCTATCCTCGCATACAGTGATGAAATTCAAAGTGCCGTTCTGCTTATTCATGGAGAAAAAGCCCATTCACTTTATTTCAGCGAGGGGGCTTTCAAGAAACTGAAGGGCAACAATAAGGAACTGATGATTATTCCCGGAGCTGTCCACACAGACCTCTATGACAAGATAGACATTATTCCGTTTGACAAAATTGAGTTGTTCTTCAAGGAAAACTTAAAATAAACGATATATGCGGCTGTTTCATTACGTCTGGAAGTTAATTACTTCGATTTCCGTTTGTTTATTTTCTGTTGTAGTCTTGTCTGCTTGTCAGAACCCGGAAAATGTCATACCTATCAATTCTGAAACCACAACAATGTCTTCCCTGACAACTGAAATACAAGTAGATGGAGCTATTGATAAGCTTTCAGGCGAGCTTTATCGGCTGGAATTATCTTCGGGAGATAAAACTTCTCTTGTTATCTTGATGCATGGATTTATGTCAGATAAAAATGACAGAATAATCACAACTGTTGCATCTGAACTGCAAAAAAAGAAATTTCCCGAAAACAGGGTGAAACCAACGAACACCCTAATTGACTAACTACCTAATACTAATTGTGTTTATCTATCTACAAATTTCTCGGTTTTCGTATCGAATATTATTTATGCATAATCCTTCTCTTCCTACTTCGCACAAAATTATCTATTGGCAAACGTAATTTATAATAACTGATTTCCGCAACCTTGTACGCATAACGGCAACCCTCAAGAATGTAGTTGGAACGGATATTATTTTTCTTATAGGCAGCCATGTGGTCTTTTAAAATCTGTCTATGACTTTTTAATCCAGATGTCGAAGCGCCACCAATCCGCATTGTAACGAAATTCTTTTTGATATATTTAGTCGATATATTATTCAGATAAATAAATCTCAACAATAACTCAAAATCTGACGCTATTTTATATGACAAATCAAAATTGCCCAAACGATCATAGATAACACGTCTGCAATAAAAAGAAGGATGCGCAGGCATAAAGCCCATAATCATCTGCCACCTTCTAAATCTGCGTGAAGAATAATATCTGACCCCGTCTTCGACACTATCTCCGTCTATATAATGGACATCAGCATATATGGAATCAACATCTTTAATATTGTCAGCGACAATTTGGAGAATATCATCACTGCTGTAGAAGTCGTCACTATTCAGCATTCCGATTACATCTCCTGTAGCCATATGGATACCCTTGTTCATTGCGTCATATATTCCCATATCCGGCTCACTGATATATTTCAGACGACCTTTATATAGGGGTTCAAGTTCCCTGACTATCGACATAGTATCATCCTTGGAAGCTCCGTCTACAATTATATGTTCAATATCCTTATAGGTCTGGTGCAGCACACTCTCCATGGTGCTCCTTATCGTTCTGCCACTATTCCAGGATGTTGTTATGATCGATATTTTCATTTTCTAAATTTCAAGCGCATGAAAAGATACCATAATAGCTGTAAGCGGTAGCTAATCTTTTTAATTAACGGCAAACCATGCTTGGATGTTATAGAAGTAGTAAAATTATGTCGTCTAAATTTTATTCCTTTTAACGGAATAAAATTCACACCCCCTTTTAATTCTGCAATGGATCCTATCCAAATGTCATGCCATACAGACAGTTTCTCCGGAATAGGCAATACATATTCCAGCAACTCTTTCCTGAATGCCATTGCGCAACCCAAATACCCATTGCGCAGCCAATTATGCACAAATCCCCTTCTACAATTGAAATCTTTGAAGAAACTTTCTGATTTTATCTCAAGGAATCCGTCCGTTATATAAGCGTCATGTACCACACATACAGATTCTTTCAAACCTTCAAGACACGCTTCTAATTTACCTTCAAGCCATATATCATCTTGATCTACTAAAAATATATATTGGCCTCGGGCATATATCATGGCATTCTCAAAATTACCATTGACACCTTTCCTCAATCTATTTTCAACCAAGTGTATTCGGGAATCATCAATCGCATTTATAATTGAAAGAGTTGAATCTGTAGAATGGTCATCTGAAATTACCAATTCATCATTCACACCAAGCTCAGACAGCACAGATAAAATCTGCTCGCGTATATACTTTTCACCGTTATAGCAAGCCATACACGCTGAAACACGTATCCCTTCACTCATTTTGCAGATCTTCGTAGATTTTATCAAGTTCTTTGTAAATATTCTCCCATGCGAATCGAGATACATAACGTTCAAGTTCCTCCGTCTTCTCCGGTTTCCTTATACCGGAAATCATCTGAACCAATTGCTCTTCATCTTTATAAAAAAGATTATATGGAGCCGGTGCCGCATAATCAGTAACTCCTGGTATCTCCGGCAATATCAAAGGCAATCTCAAATACTGCGACTCAAGCAATGCGTTATTAGCAGTTGCAAAAGACAAAGGGAGGAAACAATAATCCGCTTCACTCATCAATGAATAGAATTCATTGTCATCAAGTCTATTATAAATATGTACATTTTCCAAATCATGACACGCATCTTTAATATCATTGGGCGCACCAACGAGATGGAAACAGATTTGCGAACAAGCGGCAAATTTTCTCACCACTCTTTCATATAAAGAGAAATCCCTATACATCTTACCTACCGTAAGAATATTTATTATGTTATGATCGAGTGTTTTTCCTTTGTTGTCTCTAACCTCCACTTTCTCAAATTCAGGACGATTAAATCCATGAGGCACAAAACATGCATCTATCCCATACTTATCTTTTAATCTTTTTGCATAGCAGGTGCTCAGCACAATAATCTTATCGAACTTTCTCAATTGCCAAACAAAAGACTTACTGAATTTACGCTGATCCACATCCATGTGAATTGACGCAACGGTCTTATGCTTCTTTAATTTAAAATAAGGGATGAATTTCAATACCGTAACATCCGCATAGAATAAGTGGGTAATCGGATATTTACGACGGCGTATCCTGGTGATAATATCAAGTATTGCAAGTGGCAGATATATTAACTTGCTCTTCATTGACATCTTTCCCAAAGGGACTTCTGATAACAGCAACGTATCAGCAGGATCACCATAGCGGGTTATCCAATCATACCCTCCCTGTTTTGAATGCGAAGGATCACGAAACCCTGAGAATAAGATTCTTCCTCTATTTCTTTTCTGATGCCTCATATCTTCTATAATCCTTCATACGTGACTCTTTAGAACGTATTCCCGTAAGTAAATTATCATAGTCATAAAGTACATGATCAGTAATAGTTATTACCTTCATCACCACAAAACAAACCACAAAAATATTTACTATGCGCTTTACCAACCCTTTGCACATCATCATCATATTTGGACAAATTATCCAATATGAGAATGCGAACAATATTGGCATTCGCTCCACAAACACTGGGACATCCGAAAATAGATACCATAGGGTATAATAAATGTAGAATGCATTACAAAATATAATATTTTCGGATCTACGACTGATCAAGCGGTTGTACAATGTATATACCAGAACAAACATTATTAATCTTTCTATGTATCCGAAAGATATTCCAACTTCATGTTTGCTGGTATTTACATAATTAAGTGCTTTTTCTATAAATTCACTGTTGACTCCTAAGAAGTTATTCAATATAAATGTGGTTGGATAAATCTTGAAGAAGAATATCATGTTCACCAACACGAACAATACAAGCGGCCATACTTTGCCCCAATTCTTCGTAAGTACGAAATAAGCCGGGAGATAAAGGAAAGAGGATGCATGGATGGTTATAGCCACAATCCACACAATCAAAAACTTCCAGAATTCTCGTCGCTGCACATATGGTAATGATAAAAGGAATATTATAATTGCCTTAACATTACGCATAAGGTTTATTTCGATTACCAATCCAGAGAAACATATAAAAAACACCCATGACCACGCTACCGAAGTGCTGTATCTTCTGAAGATTATGGTGAAAGCAACAACATCAATAAGCGAATTGATAAAGATCCAGAAGGTATAATCAATATTTAGCGTCCTGAAAATCTGAGTAATAAACAAGAAACCGGGTTCTATCTGCTTCTCGGTATAAAATCCATCCAACAACGGAGTCACCCTTTCATATAGCCAATAATACAGATACCAGTCAGTCTGGACAAAGCCTCTAAATCCAAAAAACAAAACAAGTATGCTTCCGATACTCCACCAAATAACATTCTTATTTTCTACCCTTTTTTCAAAATAAGAGAATCCGATAAGTACCAATATCAATACTATATATGGCAGGCTGTATGTATAGCTATACAATGGATTCATTTTGAATAACTGAGATAGAAAAAAATAGGAATAAGAATGATAATTATTTAATGAATCTTTATTTGATTATCGGATTTTGCGCCACATTTAACAGATTTTTAGCACCTTTCTTAGGACGGCAATCTGCATAATGGTTAAAGAAATTAAGACGGTGAAGGTCACTGCCCAATAAGTCTATCAACCCTTCGTGCAACAACCATTCACATTTTTTTCTGGCTGCTTCTCCGTATCCACCGACAAGCGACAGGAAATTGGCTTGAAACAATAGCCCCCTCTCTTTCCATTTGATATAGCTATTTTCATCCATATACCTGTAACGTTCCGGATGTGCGAGTATGAGGGAGTAACCCTTGCCTTGAGCTTTCTCAATCATCTCCTCCATCGCATAAGGTGGATTCATATAGCTTGTTTCTACCAGAAGGTGTATCCCATCATCACCGATTGTCTGAAACTCATTTTTCTCAAGACGTTCCTCAAAAAGAGAGTCAAGCATATTCTCGGAAGCGAGGTGCAAATCAATTCGTCCGTTATACGCTTCTTTTAATTCTTTAAATCTTTCCGTAAGAGATGCCGGGGTGTTGGGATAATCCTCCATTACATGCGGGGTAAGCCAAACCTTCTTAACCCCCAACTGCTCATAACGCTCCAGGACTGAAAGGGAATCGTCCATAGTCTGGATTCCGTCATCAACTCCCGGGAGAATATGAGAATGCCAATCTGTAAATCCGGAAAACATTCCGGTATCAGTCAATCGTTCTGTTTTATTAAATGGCCACATATTATACATTATTCCCTATCCGGACAAACAGATTATTCACCTCCGTAATATCCGTACGCACCGTATGATTTAGATTTTCCACCACCTGTAGTACCATTGAGCACCACACTCATCTGTTTGAAACGTTTGGACGTGTAAATATTATCAATTTCAGCCACTTGCTTTCTCTCAAGCAATCCGGCACGTATAACAAACACCGTTCTGTCTGCATACTGCTCCATCAACTGTGTATCTACAACAACATCCGTAGGAGGGCAATCCAATAATATATAATCATATTCTTTTCGAGCTTCCTCAATAAAGGTGGCAAACCTACCGTTCTCTATTAATTCCGCAGGATTTGGAGGCCGGTTACCAATAGGCATGACATACATATTTGCATGGCCTTTCACAGGCACTGCAAACTGTTGCCACTCCTGAACATTCCCGGTCAGATAATTCGTCAATCCCTTAGAGGGCATATTTACAAACTGCGAAACAGATCCATGACGAAGGTCTCCATCAACCAGCAGCACTTTCTTTCCTTTCAAAGCAAACGAAGCCGCAAGGTTATATGAAATGAATGATTTTCCGGAACCAGGATTAAACGAAGTAATCATTATTACACTTGACTCGTCTTTCTTCCTGTTCATGAAGTCCAGATTTCCACGCATAATACGGAAAGACTCACTTATGATGTCACGGCTACCCTCCAAAACTGCCGACTTGACAGTCTCCAATTCTCTTGAAGATTTTTTCTTCTCCGGAAGCAATCTGCCGAATCTTTCACGGAATGTCTTCTTGCCTACAAACGGAATCTCCCCTACAAACGGAGCTTTCATTCCATCCAAATCCCGTCGGCTACGTACTTTGCCATTCGTCGCCTCTTTAATATATATAATTATCATCGGGAATAGCAGACCTAAGATAAACGCCACTCCCATTATAATTTTAACCTTAGGAGCTACAGGACTTAACGAACCTGTCGGTGGGGTGATAATACGGATATTGTCTGCTGTAAATTTCTGAGTCAGTTCATTCTCTTCACGCTTCTGCAAAAGATAAAGATAAAGGGAACTCTTTACGTATTGCTGACGTTCAATGCTCAATAGATATTTTGCCTGCGTTGGACCCGATTCCAGCATATCGTCGATTGAACCTTTGGCTCCTTTCATATTTTTCAACGATGTATTCAACGCAGCTATCTGTCCGTCAATCGCGCCAACAATTGCAAAGCGCAACCCCTTAAGTTGTGCATCATATTCTTCGACCAATGGATTGGAATCCGATGAATTTGTCGCTAAATTATTGCGATTAAGCAACAAATTATTATATGCACTAATCTGAGTCTCCAATGCGGGAGACGAGATTCCGGTATTGACAGGAATTACATTATTAGCATTGTTTGGATTCTTCAGATAATCACGCAAATAAACAGCCATCGACATCTGATTGGTAATCTCAAGCATTTGTGTGGAAACCTCGCTACTCTGCTTCATCTGCAGTTTCGCAGCCTCTTCCATATTGGGAACCTTGTGTTCTGATTTGAACTTAGAGATATCAGAATCTACAACATTAAGTTCCTTCTCAATAAAATTCAAACGCTCATCTATAAAGCGAGATGTAGCAGCTGATATTTTATTTTTATCATTGATCCAATTCTCATTATACACAGCGATAATAGCATCAAGCACATTCTCAGCCCTTTCAATAGAGACATCCTCCATAGTCAGATCTATAACATCCGCATCTATATCAGCAAGATCTCCTTGAATCTTTTCACTATAAGTTTCCACGCTTGCCTGCATACCTTCTCGCGAAACCTCTATTTTCTCAATTTTCTTGGCTTTTTTCCCTTTTGCTGGAACGTATCTTCCGTTGGGACTCACCACAATGTTACCTATCGGAGTCTTGATATCATTGAATCCGGGCATAACCTTAATTTCCTTATCAAACTCCTCGATGCCATCCGGTGTAAACCAGTAAAACTCACTAAGGGTGAGTTGACCGTCGTTTCCGATATTAATTGTGAAACCGGCATCCTGCTGCTCTTCAAGATCTTTAAAACTTACCAAATAAGGAAGATTAGTTCCGTATAGTGTTTTTTTATGAAACCTACCGGAAGTTGAATAATTCACATCCAACCCAAGCCGAGAGACTACATTATATATTACCGCCGGAGAAGTCAGCGAAATCAACTCATTCTTAACGTTTGTATTGGAAGAAACCAAACCAAATGAAGAAAATGCATTGGCTATGTCAACACCACCCCCGGCATCCTGATCCTTTATCAGGACTTCCATACTACGCGAATAAACCGGCTGCTTACTCAGAGCACTCCATGCTCCGATAAGACAGAATACAATTATAGATAGCAAAAACCACTTCCACTGAGCCAGACATTTGGTCATAAAATCAAGCAATGAGAAGGACACATCCATATCCGACGCTTGCTCTTTAACAGTTTTATTTTCCATCTTCTATTCTTTACCTTTGCATTCTATTTTCCAATGAAAACTGCGATTGTCGTCACTACAGATGTCAGCAAGGAAGCCACTGAGATCCAAAAGCCAACACTCAATGCATTGTTTCCATTTACCGTTGTGTTCCTTTTTTGCATGTTGTTTGGTTCAACATATATCACGTCATCCTGCTGCAGGTAGAACACCGGACTTTTAACCAAAGATTTAGCATCTGTAAGATCAACAGTATATGTCTTGACTCTTCCATTCTCTTTACGGAGCACCTTCACATTCTGACGCTGACCTGAAATCGTAAGATCTCCAGCCAAAGAAATAGCCTCAAGTATAGTCAGATCATCACGGTTCATGTCAAAACGGCCCGGCTGCCTCACCTCACCGATAACAGATATGCCTGTATTAAGGAACTCAACTGTTACAACAGGATCTTTTGCCAGCTGGCGCCCCATTATTTCCCCCTTGATGAACCCTGCCACCTCGCTTCTTGTCATTCCGGCAATATTAAGTTTACCTAATACCGGGAAGTCAATTGTTCCATCCGGGCTAACTGTATAGCCCGATACTGATTCAGCACTTCCTCCTGTATAAGCCCTGAGTTGAGCACCACTGCCACTCGAAGAACCACCTTGACCTATCCGGTTACTATATACAGGCAGGTTGAATAAATTTGATATTTCCGGATCCTTGGTCTTTACAAGTATAGACAGTTTGTCACCAGCCTTTACAGTGAATGGAACATTCTTAACGTCCTCCAAAATCGTAGCTGCTTCTATGTCCTGAAAATATGCCACATCTTTGGGGACACTGCACCCTGTTAATATGGCTGCTAATATGGCTGCCGAACCCAATATTATAATGCCGCCTATCAAGCGCCTTATTTTTCTCATATCAATATACCACTTTTTCGTATTTACTTTATGAAACTGTTTAAATTTATTACGAAAAATTTTTATATAATAGTTCTTTCGGTAATTTTGAGGTTCTTTCCGGCTGTTTCCGCCAAGTTTCGGCGGTCAAAACCGATAGGTTTCTCCCTTCTCAAC
>CAQFOZ010000060.1 GCA_948788915.1 uncultured Muribaculaceae bacterium
AACCGAATTTATTTAATTTTTAACCCCGTCCATTTTTTAGTGGACAGTAGTGTTGCGATTATTAAAGATATTTATGTGTTCCCCCTTTGGATAACAATAATTTGTTTAATTCTTTTTGCAGCATTTATAATCCCCTTTACATATCAATGCATAAAACAGAAATGCTACCTGCAACTGCTATATGCCTATTTATTATTCATAGCATGGGGAGCTTCATATTGGTATGGCTGGCATTTTCTTACAAACAGTTAGATCTATACTGTAATAGTCATACCACAATCAGTACAATCGAAGTTGATTCTGAATTTATTGTTTCCTGAAACAAGATAGAAGGGTTCCCGAAAAGAATCCTTTTTTCTATTTTTGTTTTTCTTACACATTCCAAGTTCTCGACGGATACAATACCTCGTATACATTACCGGTGATTCCACTTTTCTTTCCCCGCTCACCTCTATAGCCCTTCCAATGACAGAAGTGCCGTGTTCCCGGTAAAAACTCTCCGCAAGATTGTTGGCCACATTATACTCCCCGTCGATATATTCAACAGAAAACTTTGCATTACAGTCCTCTTTTAATCTGTATTCATATTTATACCGGGACTCATTACTTAAGTCAAGCTCTTTAATTAGTCTGCTTTTTATTTTAGACAACTGTGAGGCAGGTATAAATACAGACGCTTCAAGGTTATTTTGGAAATTTCGCAAACTATAAACAGTATTTCCAAGTTTGCCAAGTATATTTTCAGGTTTGAAGATATTTTTAGCCTCATACTTATCAACATCAAGAGAGACCGTAACCCTGTTTCCTCTCTCGTCTACAGCACCCACAGACTTATCGTCAATTGTTATATCTACCCACAATTTCCTTGTGGCAGTAGGCCTGTCCATAATATTCTGCCAGTTACGATCCAACGTACGGTGCAACTCTACTCCATGGGGCAATACGAATGGTCTTGAACCGATTATTCTTCCGTTCCTGATCCTATTTACCAACACACCCTCATATTCATTTTTGGAATTAAAAAAGCTGATTCCGTCACCATTATTAAGTTGTCCTACATTCGTTATCGTTTCTCCCATAGATTTAGGAGTAAGCAACGAGGCCATTGAACCAGTTTTGTCCTTGTCTATAAAATAGGAGGTAAAGCCACGATTGAAACTTTTATTGGGATCCGGTATGAAATCAATAGTACTTTCCCCTTTGGATGATCTTTTATACCTATCGGGATGCAATGCAATCTGCCGGTCAATAAGCCTACGGTAATATGCAGTAATGTTCTTTACATATGAAGCATCTTTCAATCTCCCTTCTATCTTGAATGATGACACACCCGCCTCAAGCATATCTCCAATATAATCGGAGGCATTAAAATCACGAAGAGAAAGCAGATACCTGTCCTTTACTATCATCTTATTGTCTGCATCAGTAAGCGTATATTTAAACCGACACATTTGTGAGCACTCCCCTCTGTTTGCGCTTCTTCCCGTAGACATATAGCTTGCACGGCAACGTCCTGAATAGCTTACACAAAGTGCGCCATGCACAAAACACTCCACCGGGACATCCACATTGCGGCATATATCCTTTATCTGTTCAAGAGACAATTCACGGGCCAGTACAATTTGGGAAAAGCCTGCGCTTTCGAGGAATTTTATCTTTGCCAAATCTCGGTTATCACATTGAGTACTTGCATGAAGAGCTATCGGAGGGATATTCATACGCAGAATACCCATATCCTGAACAATCAGAGCGTCAACACCTGCTTCATATAGAGAACCAATCATTTTCTCAACATCCGCAATCTCATTGTCATAAACCAATGTGTTGACCGTAACATATATCCTGACATCATATTGATGTGCAAACTTTACCAATTCTCGTATATCCTCAATTGAATTGGCTACATTCTTACGTGCACCATGACTTGGTGCTCCTATATATACCGCATCCGCGCCATGAAGAATGGCCTCTATCGCGACATGTTTATTGGCAGCGGGAGCAAGCAGTTCTATTTTTCTCATTTGCCCGGATAGTAATTACTTTTTGAACATTCTGTCCATACTGCGTCTGTCTTCTCT
Source organism: uncultured Muribaculaceae bacterium (assembly GCA_948788915.1). Classification (GTDB taxonomy): domain Bacteria; phylum Bacteroidota; class Bacteroidia; order Bacteroidales; family Muribaculaceae; genus Lepagella. The sequence goes on from CAQFOZ010000060.1 coordinate 2,079, forward strand.
TTCCCGTATAGACTGTCGTTTGTCATACTGCTTCTTACCTCGGCCAATCCCTATCTGCATTTTAGCAAGTCCCCTCTCATTAATAAAAACCCGCATAGGCACTATTGTAAAACCCACATCCTCCGCTGCCTTTTCAAGTTTGGAAATCTCTTTTTTGTTAAGCAGCAGTTTACGGTCTCTTCTTGCAACATGATTGTTATATGAGCCATAAAAGTATTCCGAGATATTCATTCCTTTTACCCATACCTCTCCCCTTTCCACAACACAGTAAGTATCAGTCAATGAGGCTTTGCCTTCACGGATAGATTTAATTTCCGTTCCAGTCAAAACAATGCCTGCCACAAATGTGTCTGATATTTCATAATCAAATCTGGCTCTTTTATTTTTAATATTTACTTGATCCGCTTTCATAATCTAATATCTGAGGTATATTTCTAAATTAACGAAGGACTGCCGGAAGACTTATATGCTTATATGTTCGTCATTGTGGCAGAATCTCAGCAAATAGGCCATACCATGCCACAGGAGTCAGTATCGTAAGACAAGAAAGTATAACTTTCGTACGATAGTCTTCACCCTCGTTTATTTTTAAAAATTTGGTTCCTTTCCAAATTATATATATGGTCCATATAGGCAACAGCCCCCAGACCGGTGCCAATATGGGTAAGAGTCTGTATAATATATAAAACAATCCTAAACTGCAGAAACCTGTCATAAGATAGATTTTTCCATAATCTTTTACTATCTCTTCTGCAACATGTTTAAGCAAGAGCCATTTTCCACATAATAAAGTCGTGAAAAAAGCAAAGAAAAACGATATAAAAGTCACGACGGCATCCACTATCGAAGAGACAACAGTAGACTCTGAATCGTAAAACAACTGAGTAAAACTTGTCAACGATGCTACAGCCATCAAAGGATAAAAGCATTCAGATGCAAATTTATCCGCTGAAATCTTTGATCTCCTGATTTCTTTAAATCCTTCTACCGGATTAAACATTGCAAGAATCATCATAACAAACGGAGATCTTATTTTAGAAGACTTTTCAATTCTTAGACCGTCCCACATTTCTCTCTCCTCCAGAAGTTCCTCCTCGATTGAATCTTCCAAAGAGTACTCTACATCAGAAATACCGGGCTCATCAGAGATATCATCTTCTATATTATATAAATTGTTTTCCATATATGATTAACAGGGAGCGGAAACCCACTCGGTCACCGCTCCCATAATTATTTAATTTAGAATTATTCAGCGCGATCTTCGTTGAGAAGGCGAATCATTTCTATTGCACTCTTCGGAATACGTGTACCGGGACCAAAGATGGCAGCAACACCAGCTTTATAAAGGAAGTCATAATCCTGTGCCGGAATTACACCCCCTGCTGTCACCATAATATCCTCACGGCCAAGTTTCTTAAGTTCTTCAATTACCTGCGGAATCAAAGTCTTATGACCGGCAGCCAGAGATGAGACACCAAGAATATGAACATCATTCTCTACAGCCTGACGCGCAGCTTCCGCCGGAGTCTGGAACAGCGGACCCATGTCAACATCGAATCCACAGTCAGCATAACCTGTAGCAACAACTTTTGCGCCACGGTCATGACCGTCCTGACCCATCTTGGCAATCATGATACGAGGCTGACGGCCTTCGCGTGCAGCAAAATCAGCTACAGCTTTTCTTGCCTCCTCAAATTCGGGATCTCCCTTCTCTTCGTTTGAATACACTCCTGATATGGTTTTGATTACTGCTTTATAACGACCTACAACAGCCTCACATGCGTCTGAAATCTCTCCAAGAGATGCTCTGAGGCCAGCGGCTTTTACGGCAAGATCAAGAAGGTTGCCCTTGGATGGATCCTTAACAGCCTCAGTGATTTTAGCCAAAGCTTCCTGTACGGCAGCCTCATCGCGATTCTTGCGAAGTTCAGCAAGACGCTCGCACTGCTCTTTACGCACCTCAGTATTGTCAATTTCAAGGATATCTATAGGATCTTCATGATCAAGGCGATACTTGTTAATTCCGACAATTGTCTGAGTACCCTTGTCAATATGGGCCTGAGTACGGGCAGCAGCCTCTTCGATTTTGAGTTTCGGGAGGCCTGTTTCGATAGCTTTTGCCATACCACCAAGTTTCTCGATCTCCTGGATATGCTCCCATGCACGATGTGCAATTTCGTTTGTCAGAGACTCAACATAGTAGCTACCTCCCCATGGGTCAACCTGTTTTGTAACATAAGTTTCATCTTGGATATAAATCTGGGTGTTACGGGCAATACGGGCTGAGAAGTCTGTAGGAAGCGCGATCGCCTCATCAAGGGCATTTGTATGCAATGACTGAGTGTGACCAAGAACAGCACCCATAGCCTCAACACAAGTACGTCCGACATTGTTGAACGGATCTTGCTCTGTAAGTGACCATCCTGAAGTCTGGCAGTGTGTACGCAAAGCCAATGATTTAGGATTCTTGGGATTGAACTGTTTAACAATCTTGGCCCAAAGCATACGTGCCGCACGCATTTTCGCGATCTCCATAAAATAGTTCATGGAAATACCCCAGAAGAAAGAGAGACGCGGTGCGAAAGCATCAATATCCATACCCGCATTTACACCGGCTCTAAGATACTCCAAACCGTCTGCAAGTGTATAAGCCAACTCTATATCCGCTGTAGCACCTGCTTCCTGCATATGGTAACCGGAAATTGAAATGGAGTTGAACTTAGGCATGTTCTTTGAGGTATACTCAAAAATGTCAGCGATGATCTTCATTGAGAATGCCGGTGGATAGATGTATGTGTTACGCACCATGAACTCCTTAAGGATATCATTCTGGATTGTACCTGCCATTTCATCAAGTTTGGCACCCTGTTCAAGACCGGCATTGATATAGAATGCCAATACCGGAAGCACACCTCCGTTCATCGTCATGGAGACAGACATCTTGTTCAACGGAATACCATCGAAAAGAACCTTCATGTCCTCTACTGAACAGATAGACACACCTGCTTTACCAACATCTCCGACTACACGCTCATGATCAGCGTCATATCCGCGGTGGGTAGGAAGGTCAAACGCTACTGAAAGACCCTTCTGACCGGAAGCAAGATTACGACGATAGAAAGCATTTGATTCTGCTGCAGTTGAGAATCCTGCATACTGGCGTATTGTCCAGGGACGCAAAGGATACATGGCGCTGTACGGGCCACGAAGGAACGGTGGGATACCAGACACGAAATCAAGATGTTCCATGCCTTCAAGATCCTCTTTTGTATAAACTGGTTTTACCGGTATAAGCTCCGCTGTGAGCCATTCTTCACCGGAAACAGTCTGTTTGCCAGCACCGGCAAACGTTTTTGTAATATCTATTTCTTTAAAATTAGGTCTCATGATTATTTGAGGAGTTTTGCGTTAAAACCAATAAGAGTGTCAAGCACATTAACTTTCACATGAATAAAGTTCTCAATACCTTCTGCCTTGAGATCATCCATACATGCAGGTGCACCTGCAACAACAAACATCGCACGGCCGTTGAGTTCTTTATATGCCTCTGGAGCGTATTGAGCATATTCATCATCGCTTGAGCAAAGCACAACTACATCTGCACCTTTCTCGATTGCAGCATCAACACCCTCTTTTACGGTCTGGAAACCTATATTGTCGATAATCTCATATCCTGCACATCCAAAGAAATTGGATGAGAACTGAGCACGCGCGAGGCGCATAGCAAGATTACCAATTGTAAGCATAAATACTTTTGGACGGTGAGCGGCACGCTCTGTATCAAGACGCAACTGCTCAAACTGACTTGCAGCACGGTCGAAGTTAAGATATGCAACTGCACCGTCAGCAACCTCTTTGCTTCCGCAACAACAGTTGCATCCTTCAGCATCCTTAACTTTATCGAGAGCCTTCTCATTGAAATTAGGATACTGGTTAGTACCAAGCAGATTCTCTTTGCGACGTGCAACGTCAAGATGACGCTTAACACCGGATTCATTTACTTTAGCCTGAATCTCACCCTTAGCAAGCATGGCTGCGAAGCCATTGTTATCCTCAACCTCATTAAATACCTTCCATGCCTGTTCAGCTATTGAAGCTGTAAGTGTTTCGATATAGTAAGAGCCACCTGCAGGATCCACAACTTTATCAAGATGTGATTCTTCACGAAGCAGAACCTGCTGATTTCTTGCGATTCTCTCACTGAACTCATCAGGACATTTGTAACACAAATCGAAAGGCAGAGTTTCCAACGAATCGACACCGGCCAAAGCAGCACTCATAGTCTCTGTCATAGAACGTAACAGATTCACATGAGAATCATACAATGTCTGGTTAAATTCGCTTGTAGTCGCATGCACAAACATCTTGCATGCATCTTTATCAGCACCGTATGCATTTACAATCTCCGCCCACAACATACGTCCTGCACGGAATTTTGCCAACTCCATAAAGTAGTTGGAGGAAATACCCATATTGAATTTGATTCGGGTAGCCACAGCATCTGCAGCAAGTCCTTCCTCTGTCATCAAAGTAAGCCATTCAGCACCCCAGGCAAGAGCATATCCAAGTTCCTGGGTAATGAACGCACCGGCATTGTTGAACAGATAGCTGTCTACCGCAAAGCAACGTAAACCTGAGATCTCCTTTACAGCCTCATAAAGAGCCTTACCCTCTTTTGCCGCATCTTTCGGAAAAGGGATACCATGTTTGAGCAAACGACGGAAAGGATTGTAATCTATTGAGCCACGGAATTCCTTCTCTGCGCCCGCTTTTTTTACAATCTTAACCAATTCAGCCGCAACATTTACGGCTTTGCCAGGACAACATGTAATATTGATTTCAATTTTCTTCAGGTCTATTCCGTTAAGAATTTCAGAAAGACTTGCTTCTGTCACTTCGCCATGCAAAGAGATGCCCAAAGACTCAACACCCTTGTCTATGATATGACGGGCATGATCATTCATCTCTTTTGCAGTCTTACCCTGAACTTCCTGACGAATAAGCCAGTTATTATTGTCTCGTGTTCCTCTTACATATGGGAACTCACCCGGCATTGAGCCGATAGTTGACAATCCTTCAATGTCTTCCTTCCTATAGAACGGTTGAACATTGAAGCCTTCATTCGTGCGCCAGACAAGTTTCTTGTCAAAATCCGCACCCTTCAAGTCGGCAACGATTTTTGCCTTCCACTCTTCAGTGGAAACAGGCGAAAACGCGTCGAAAAGAGTTTCTTTGTTTTTTGCCATTGCTAATTAGCTTTGTTTATGATATAGATTGGTTCAATTATGTCTATTTTCTATGAAACTGTTTAATTTAAGCCAAAAAACTAACAAGTCCATAGATTATGGCAAAGTTAACTAATATTTAACTAATTTAAAACTTCTGACAAATATTTTTTGTCATATAGAAAAAAACAAACTATCTTAATAAATTAAACGACATGCTTATTCTTACAAGTAAGGATACGCGCAGGAAAGTCCTCAACCATTTGCATGTTGTGGGTAGCCATTATAACGGCATGCCCGTCATCTGCAAGACGGTGAAGTAGCGCAACTATTTGATATCCGGTTTGCGGATCAAGATTGCCGGTTGGTTCGTCTGCCAATATCAGTTTTGGTTTGTTCAAAAGGGCCCGCGCAATAACAATACGCTGTTGCTCTCCTCCACTCAATTCATGTGGCATTTTATAACTCTTGTTCTCCATCCCGACAGCAGCCAGCACTTCATCTATCCGTTTTTCTATCTCTTCTTTATTCTTCCAGCCAGTTGCCTGAAGCACGAACCTGAGATTCGCACGAGCAGATCTGTCCTGAAGCAATTGAAAATCCTGAAACACAATCCCAATCTCCCTACGAAGCATTGGGATCTCTTTGTTCTTAATTTTCAAGACATCCCTCCCCATGACATATGCTTTTTCACCACATGCGATCCGAACCTCCGCATACAAAGTTTTAAGCAATGAACTCTTTCCACTGCCCACCTTCCCTACAAGATAGCAGAATTCTCCGGGCATTATCCTGAAGGACGCACCCTTCATCACAACCTTGTCCGCTCGCTCTATATCCACTCCCTCATATTCTACAACAGGTTGTTCCCGCAACATTTCATCTGCCATTACCTCTTTGCTTAAATCTCTTTCCCCTTTTGTATATTTCATATTTTAATTAAATATCTCTTTAAAAACCTCTTCAATTTTAGAGACCTCAACAATTTCTATAGAAAACGTATCTTGTATCCCTTTCAAATTTCCATTCGGAATAATAATTTTACTGAATCCCAATTTCTGGGCTTCGGCTACGCGTTGCTCTATCCTTGTCACGGTTCTGATCTCCCCGGACAAACCCACTTCTCCAGCAAAAGCATACTCTCTCGGTACAGATATATCGAAATTGGAACTCATTATCGAGACAACAACCGCCATATCAATGGCAGGGTCTGCAATTTTCAATCCTCCTGCAATGTTCAGAAATACATCTTTCTGTGACAACTTGAATCTTGCACGCTTTTCCAGAACAGCAAGCAACATATTTAGCCTGCGCTGATCAAAACCGGTTACAGAACGTTGCGGTGTGCCATATGCGGCAGATGACACCAAAGCCTGGACCTCGATCATAAAAGGTCGGGCGCCCTCCATAGTGACACCTATTGAAATTCCGCTCATCTCCTCCTCTCTGTTATCCGAAAGCAACATTTCAGACGGATTCTTCACCTCTTTAAGTCCCTTTTGCACCATCTCGTAAATGCCAATCTCATTGACAGATCCAAAACGATTCTTTATAGCCCTGAGAATCCTGTAAAGATATTGTCGGTCTCCTTCAAATTGTAGTACTGTATCCACTATATGTTCCAGCACTTTGGGGCCTGCTATTGCGCCATCTTTATTAATGTGTCCGACCAGAATCACCGGAACACCTGATTCCTTGGCGTATCTTAACAATGAGGCCGCACACTCCCTCACCTGAGACACACTTCCGGCCGCTGATTCAATTTCTGAAGAGTTAATCGTCTGTATGGAATCCACAACCACAAGATCCGGATTTACATTTTCTATTTCAACAAATATATTATCCAGATCAGTCTCACACAATATATATGTGTCGTCAGATATTTTACCAAGTCTGTCCGCACGCAATTTCAACTGTGAGGCACTTTCTTCTCCGGACACATACAAAATTTTTCTTTTCCTTAACGAAAGAATATTCTGGAGCAAAAGGGTAGACTTTCCTATTCCAGGCTCTCCTCCAATCAATGTAAGGCTTCCAGAAACCAATCCTCCGCCCAATACGCGATTTAGCTCTGTCGATGGCATTTTCATACGCATCTCTTCTTTTATCTGAATATCAGACAGTTTAACAGGTCTGGAGCTTTTTACAAGACCTTTGCCCGATTTGGCATTCTTTTTGGTTTTGCCAGATACCTTTTCCTCTACAAATGTGTTCCATTCCCCACACGACGGGCAACGTCCTAACCATTTGGGACTTTCGTATCCACAGCTATTACAAAAAAACACACTCTTTGTCTGTTTGGCCATCGCTATATCATATTTATGCAAATTTAAGAATTTATTTAAAAACTTTTATATCATGTATTCATTATATTTATAGGTATCTAATTCAAAATATATTATGGAGTACTTAAGTAATGAAAAGCTACTGATCGTTGGAGCCGGAGGCATGATAGGCTCCAACATGGCCCAAACAGCCATAATGATGCGTCTGACACCAGACATATGTTTATACGATCCCTACCTTAAGGGACTTGAAGGCGTGGCCGAGGAGATGATGCATTGCGGCTTCGAAGGACTGAAACTTAGTTTCACTGACGATATCGAAAAAGCATTTACCGGAGCCAAATACATTGTAACATCAGGAGGTGCACCACGAAAGGCCGGTATGACGCGAGAGGATTTATTAAGAGGCAATGCCAAAATAGCTGAAGATTTTGGAAAGAATGTAAAAAAATACTGTCCGGATGCTAAACACATTGTCGTAATCTTCAATCCGGCAGACATTACCGGGCTTATAACCCTACTATATTCCGGTTTAACTCCGGAACGCGTCTCAACACTTGCCGCTCTTGACAGTACCCGTCTGCGTAGTGAACTTTCCAAGTATTTCAATATACCACCCGACGCCATTATAAATGCACGCACCTACGGTGGTCATGGTGAACAAATGGCAGTTTTTGCATCAACTACCCAAATTGATGGCAAGCCACTTGAAGATCTAATCATAACAAATACCCTTCCCGAAGCCAAATGGGAAGAGATTAAAACCAAAGTTATCCAGGGTGGAAAGAATATTATTGACCTACGGGGACGAAGTTCATTCCAAAGCCCCGCATATCTGTCAATCGAAATGATTGCCGCTGCAATGGGGGGCAAGCCATTTAAGTGGCCGGCCGGTGTTTATGTCAACAACAATCGCTACCAAAATATAATGATGGCCATGGAAACTGTAATAGATAAAAATGGCGTACATTATAACATGCCCACAGGAACCCTGGAAGAAAATGAGGCTCTCGACAAGAGCTATGCCCATCTTTGCCATCTTCGTGACGAAGTAATCAGTCTTGGAATCATGCCTCCTATTTCAGAATGGGGCAAATTAAATCCAAATATGCTGGCAAAAACTGAATGATTTATAAGATACTTGCAAAAACAATTTTAAGGCTCCGTTCCCTATATAACATAAAGGAAACGGAGTCTTACTGTAAATAATTAAAAGCTGAACAAATAAGTTTCAATTTGATGCGCCATATGGTAGTTTTTATTTGGAAGATTCGTAATTAAAAATTACTTTTGTTTTTGATTCATCTAAACAAATAAATGTGAATCATATCAAATGAAATAAACCTTATAAACAGATATTTTCATGAAGAAGCATAATTTCTACGCCGGACCAAGTATTCTCAGTCCTTACACAATTCAAAAGACAGCCGAGGCAATTCAAGATTTTTCAGACATGGGGCTTTCCATACTTGAAATCTCACATCGCAGCAAACAATTCCAGGCAGTAATGGATGAAGCTGTAGCATTGACAAAAGAACTGTTACATTTGCCAGAAAACTATCATGTCCTGTTCCTTGGAGGAGGTGCAAGTATGCAATTCTGTATGGTACCGTTCAATTTATTGAATAAAAAAGCTGCATACATCAACACCGGCACCTGGGCAACCAATGCTATAAAAGAAGCAAAGATTTTTGGAGAAGTAGAGGTTTTAGCATCATCAGAAGATACAAAATTCAACTATATTCCAAAGAATTTTACAATTCCTTCTGATGTTGACTATTTCCACTTCACATCAAACAATACAATCTACGGTACAGAGATCCGTCACGATTTTGATACAACTGTTCCTGTTGTGTGCGACATGTCATCAGACATCTTCTCACGCGAGTTCGATCCTTCAAAATACTCTCTGATTTATGCCGGGGCACAGAAGAATCTTGCTCCTGCAGGCGTTACAATAGTTATTGTAAAAGAAGATATTCTAGGCAATGTCAGCCGAGAGATTCCCACAATGCTTGATTATCGCACACATATCAAGAAAGGTTCGATGTTTAACACACCGCCCGTATTACCTATTTATTCAGCACTTATGACCCTTCGTTATTACAAGGAAATGGGAGGAGTGAAAGCACTGGAAAAACTTGATTTGGAGAAGGCCAAGGTTCTCTACGATGAAATAGACCGCAATAAACTTTTTGTCGGCACAGTGGCAGAAGAAGATCGTTCAATCATGAATGTTTGCTTCGTAATGAATCCGGATTACGCTGAACTGGAGAAAGACTTCATGGATTTCGCAACAGAAAAAGGCATAATTGGTATAAAAGGACACCGCTCTGTTGGTGGATTCCGAGCATCACTATACAACGCGCTTCCAATGGAAAGTGTTCTAGTTTTGGTTGACGCCATGAAAGAATTTGAAGCAAAACACTAATTTTTATAGCTATGAAAATATTAGTATTTACAGAAAAGCCATTTGCTTCGGCTGCGTCGAAGGCAATTGCTGAAACGGTAAACGCGTCAGGCAACGAATTGGAATTGGTTGAATATGGTACCCGTGAAGATTTTTTTAAAGCCATAGCTGATGCAGAAGCTCTTATAGTTCGCAGCGACAAAGTGGATGCTGAATTGATTGATGCCGCTCCTAAATTGAAAGTCATAGTTCGCGCCGGTGCAGGATACGACAACATCGATCTTGAAGCCGCATCAAGACATGGGATCTGCGTCATGAACACACCCGGACAAAATTCCAATGCTGTAGCAGAATTGGTTTTCGGCATGGTAATAATGATGTGTCGCAACCAGTATAACGGCAAATCCGGATCTGAACTTAAAGGAAAGAATTTAGGCATATATGCATACGGACAAGTTGGGCGCAACGTAGCCAGAATTGCGAAAGGATTTGGAATGAAGATAGAGGCTCTTGATAAATTTGTCAAAGACGAAATTATGGAAGCCGATGGCGTCAAGCCTCTACACGATATCAAAGAACTGTTCTCCCAGAATAATTTCGTATCCCTGCATATACCTGCAACATCCGAGACCAAACAATCCATTGGTTACGACCTCGTAATGATGATGCCCCAGAACGGTGTTCTCATCAACACTGCGCGTAAAGAAGTTATAAATGAAGAAGGACTCTTCAAAGCATTACAGGAACGTCCCGACCTTAGATACGTTTCCGACATCAAACCAGATATGTCCGAAGAGTTTGAAAAAGAGTTTGCGTCGCGAGTCTTCTTTACTCCAAAAAAAATGGGAGCACAGACAGCAGAAGCCAACTTCAATGCAGGTGTTGCAGCTGCCGAGCAGTCCATTGCATATCTTAAAAATGGATGGAATAAGTTCCAGGTAAATAAACTATAAATAACATTCCAACTAATAAAAAACTGAGGTTTTCGTACGAAAACC
>CAQFOZ010000061.1 GCA_948788915.1 uncultured Muribaculaceae bacterium
TCCCATGGTGCGCGAGGTAGCTATATTGTTTGAGCATCATCTGTGGCGCGGCAACCGCTGTATAAAACGTAGTGCCGATAATTTTGATGCTTTTAAAAGTAATAATTATCCAGAACTTGCAAGCATAGGCTTGGGTATACATTTTAATCGTGCATCGTTGTGGCGTAATGATTCTCGCAATATGCCTCTCAAAGTGCAGTACGAGATGGATGACAATCTTGTTATGCTTGACCTTTTTCCCGGCATAAGCCGTAAGGTGGTGGAGCATGTTCTTAACGCTCCGGGCTTGAAAGGTGTGGTAATGAAATCTTTTGGAGCCGGTAACGCGCCTGCAGACGAGTGGTTTCTGGACGCTGTGAGGCAGACGGTGGAGAGAGGCATAGTGGTTGTGAATATCACGCAGTGTCCCAACGGATGTGTTCATCCACAGTTATACGTAGCTGGTCTTAATCTTGCCAAAGTCGGTGTTGTGAGCGGTCGGGATATGACGAGCGAGGCCGCTATAACCAAGCTGATGTATTTGTTTGGGCGCGGGCTTTCGCCAGACAGGGTAAAAGAATACTTGAACATGCCGCTTAGAGGCGAGATGTCAGCCGTATGACGGATTTAGAAAGATATTTTGGTAAATAATGTGCAAGGTCAGGGCGTATGAACCTGGCCTTTATTTTATATTGCCGCGCCTGTTTTACACAGTATCTTGACATAATTCGTATGTGGTGTAATACCTGCATTTAGAGTGATGAAAGATACCATCGGTACAGACGTTCCACACCCTCATCGATTTCTACTTTGTGTTGCCAGCCGAGGCTGTGTAACTTGCTGACATCACATAATTTGCGCATCGTGCCGTCTGGTTTTGTGTTATCCCACAGGATATCTCCCTGGTAACCTGAGATTTGCTTTATCAGCATAGCCAGTTGCTTGATGGATAATTCTTTGCCGGTGCCTATGTTTATGTGGCAGTTCCTTGTTTCCGGGCCGGGACCTCGTACATCGTCAAAATCCACATGTTCCATAATGTGTACAGAAGCGTCAGCCATGTCCTCGCTCCAGAGAAATTCTCTAAGGGGGGCGCCTGTACCCCACAGACACAATGTATTGTTTCCGATGCCGTATTTGTTTAAGACAGCGTCGATGTCGCTGTCGGATGCCGTGCCGTCCACACCTTCCACCGGGCGTCGTGCCAGATCTTTCCTAAGAGCCTCTCTGTCACCATCCATCACCAGACGGGCCAGATGCATCTTCCTCATCATTGCAGGTAACACATGGCTTGTCTCAAGGTTAAAATTATCATTGGGACCGTAGAGGTTTGTAGGCATTACAGCTATGTAATTGGTGCCGTATTGCAGATTAAAACTCTCGCACATTTTCAGACCGGCGATCTTTGCTATGGCATACGGTTCGTTAGTATATTCCAACGGTGATGTAAGCAGCGCGTTTTCGCTGATGGGTTGCGGTGCTTCGCGAGGATATATGCAGGTAGAGCCGAGAAATAGGAGTTTTTCCACTCCGTGTGCGAACGATTCGCCAATTATGTTTTGCTGTATGCCCAGATTTTTAAATATAAAATCGGCACGATAGCGGCTGTTGGCCATTATGCCGCCCACGTGGGCGGCTGCGAGAACGACATATTGTGGCTGTTCATGGTCGAAAAACCTGCGTACGGCATCAGCATCTAGCAGGTCCAATTCGCTGTGTGTGCGGCCGATAACATTAGTATAACCGCGTTTTTCCAGATTCTTCTTTATGGCCGAACCGACCAGGCCCCGGTGTCCGGCCACATATATTTTTGCATCTTTGTTCATCGCATTGAACTGTTTACCATTTTAATGTCGTTATCCACCATACGTTTTACCAATGTCTCAAAACTAGTTTTGCTTGGATTCCAGCCTAACTGCCTGCGTGCTTTTTCTGGATTACCCAACAGTGTCTCAACCTCGGCCGGACGGAAGAAACGGGGATCGACCTCGATAAGTACACGCCCGTTGTCATCAATACCTTTTTCGTTGAGTCCTTCTCCCTCCCAATGAAGTGGCAGACCGGCATGGCGGAAAGCCAGGTCGGCAAATTCTCTTACAGAATGCTGCTCGCCGGTAGCTATTACATAATCGTCTGGTTCAGGCTGCTGTAGTATGAGCCACATGCATTCCACATAGTCGGCGGCATACCCCCAGTCACGCAGTGCGTTTAGATTGCCCAGATATAACTTATCCTGTAAACCAGCTTTGATACGCGCTGCTGCCAGTGTGATTTTGCGAGTTACAAAATTCTCTCCGCGACGTTCGCTTTCATGGTTGAATAGAATACCGTTGCAGGCATACATGCCATAGCTGTCGCGATAATTGCGCGTTATCCAGTAGCCGTACACTTTTGCGCATGCATAGGGACTGCGCGGATTGAACGGCGTGGTCTCCGACTGGGGCACTTCTTTTACGGCGCCGAACAATTCGCTAGTGCTTGCCTGATATATTTTTGTGATTTTTTCGCGTCCAAGTATTTTGACTGCTTCAAGTAGGCGAAGTGTGCCTAGCGCATCGGTATCGGCAGTATATTCCGGAACTTCAAAACTTACCTTGACATGGCTTTGTGCGGCCAGGTTATATATCTCAGTGGGCTTGACTTCCTGTATGATGCGGATTAGTGAAGATGAATCTGTCATGTCGCCATAGTGCAGATGCAGCAATCGTTTGCTGTGCATGTCTCTCACCCATTCGTCAAGATACAGATGCTCTATACGTTCCGTGTTAAAAGAACTGGAACGACGCAGTATGCCGTGCACTTCATATCCTTTATCAAGCAGGAATTCGGCCAGATATGACCCGTCCTGACCGGTGATACCGGTTATTAAAGCTATATTTTTTGACATTATATTAATACTTTGCAATCAAACTAATTATTTCACTTAAATCATCTATCCATATCTCAGGCATGTGTCCCGGAGGGAAATCACCTGTTTGTTTATGGATATTTTTACCATGGTCTCGCAGCCCGAATGTTCGCCATCCCAGTCTGCGTGGCCAGTAAAAGTCTTTTGCCGGATTATCGCCTATATATATGAACTGGCTGGCATTCGGATACCGGCTGACTATTTTGCGCCATCCGTCTATAGATGTTTTCTCTGCTCCTAGTTCTTCAGAGATTAATATATCTGTTATACCGATATAGCGTTCAAGTCCGAGAGACTTTATTTTTGCTCTCTGCGTGCGTGAACGGCCATCGGTAATCACCGACATCCTTATTCCTTTTGCAGCAAGCGTGCTTAATAAGAGCACAGCGCTGTCACTCAGTGATATAGAGGGTTTATGGAAGCGGTATATATCTACACAGCTTTTGATAAAAGATTCTGTGTCGGTTGGAGCGACTTCCTCGGACAGTGCATCGAACGCATTGCGACCTGAAAGCCAGGCCTGCTTCATAAGCTGGTACCATGTTTCGGCAGATGTGACAGGGCGGTATTGTATCGCCATATGGGATACCGCTCTGAAACCAGAAAGCACGAAGTCGGCTTCGGTATATAGTGTATCGTCCAGATCAAAGACCATAACCGGTCCCATATATCCCAGTTCAGCATCCATTACAATGCAAAATTACAAAAAATCCGAGATACTGCTCTGTCTCATGACTGTAAAACGAGGGTATGAGATAAAAAATTGTTTCGCGGAGTATGCCAGATCCGTTATTTACAAACTCAAAACCAGCTCAATGGGAATATCTTCCGGTTGGGGAGTTTTTAATCGGAAGCCTTCTCTGTTCCGGAGACGTGTTCCAGCACTTTAACAACTGGTGCATGGTTGTAGAATGGAAAAAGCTTGTCGGGGCCTAAAAACGAATATATGAAATAAGCTAAAAACGTTGTAAATGATGTTTCTTCCTTATGATTTGCAGATGGTATATTTATGCTAGTTTTGTTTTATACGGTTCTTAAAGCTTAACCGATGCGACCAGTACCACCTTGTTGGATTCTCCCAGCGATTCATCAGAAATCATGCCCCACATAACGGCAATGTCGGCATTAGCCTCCGACAGCGTTGCGGAAATCGATGAAATTTGAGCCATATCGGGCTGTCTTATGCCATATCTGAACTCAATCAGTAGCTTGTTGATTTGGAGACTCTTGCAAGGCAGTCTGTCGAATGCCTCCTTGAACGCTTCGCTAAGGTTTGCATTGCTTCCGTATGTCACAAAAATTTCACCGTCAGACGATAGGACTTTGATAATATCTTCTTTGTCAAGATTAATTAAACCAGTTGACTCGACAATCCTGTCAAGTTCTTTGACATCGCCATGGACGGCATATCCGCCCCAAGTTGAAATTTCGGTGTTCATTGGATTATATTTTAGAGTTGAGTATTTCGATTGCTTTTGGGCATCGGCTTCACCAGGCTTACATATTGTATTGCAAAATTAAGACTGCGATGTCTCATTCTGCAATACAATAATGATGAATTCAGAGATCATTATATGATAAAGCTCTTTACTACCAGCATTGGCTTCTTGTCTGTCCTGTCATTAGTTGCCGATTGCACCTTGCGAACTTATCGTTGTGTTTTATTTCACCTGACTGGATCAGTTATGTTTTTATCCTTTAGCGCAAGACTAAAGTTAGTCATCATGTCATTATAAAGCTCTTCGTCTGATGTGCAACGCGCCTGTAAATGGTATGAGTCTATAATCCAGACATTGTGGGAGGCGGAATAATAGATCCAGTTATTGAGTTTCTCGGCATCATTATATACATTTTCAACAACAAAATCCTTGATGAGACTGCTTCCACCACAGCAAATAATTATATTGGCCTCATGTAGTTTAATTTGTTTTACAATCAGGTCCTTATATGCCTCCAGAGATGATAACAATTGTTGATTTGAGATTGAAGGGCCTCCTGAGTGCTTTTTCACATTTATACGGGCAACGGCTGTTTGTTCCCAAACATTGTCAGCATAGTCAATGTTATTTACTGTACCATAGTCAACGAACCCGTCTTTAGACAATGATGCAATTCCGGCAGCTAATCTAAGCATATTATTCACAAAACGTCCTTTGAATGACAGTGAACCATCGGGATTATGCGTAAGTTCACAACAACGCATATCATAAGGGTTGTCAGGTTCGTTGGGGTCTTTTGATATGAACAGGATTCTACGTTTCGCGCTATTCCATAATGCGTCTTCGTTGCCAGGCTCACGATCACAGTATATTTTACCGTCGCTCTCGTATTGGTGACGCTCTCCTTTGTAATAAACACCATCAGGTGATATCTCACCCTCATTCCTTGTATGTGCTCTTTCTGCCCATTTATCAAGGATTAACTGATTGTCTTGAGATGAATACATTGGTTTAAAATTTTGTGGTACGGCTCTTTGGGCAAGCTTTATACCGGTTGTACAATAAAAGATTCTTTGCAAATATAGCTAATTAATGTTGGACTGACAAGTATTAGCCTCTTTCTATTAAGAATAAATTGAATATAAACATATTTTTCAATTTCGATAGTAACATTTATTTATATCCGATTCTCACATGGTTTGAAATACGTTCTTTGCGGCAGGCTTCTATTATTGATGACAGATCGATAATATCTGTACTAGCCAAAATTGCGCTGACGGAATGTTTTCGAACGATGTTCTCTATCTCGCCACCAGAAAGGTCGAATTGCGAGGCAAGGGTTCTGGCATCCTTTTCCGACAAACCGTGCAACATAGTCTGCCATATTTTTGCTCTAGAATCGACTGTAGGTTTTTCAAACCGTATCTTGTAGAGGAATCGGCGCTCAAATGCCTTGTCTAAATTAGCGGTGAGATTGGTTGTGGCAATCATAATGCCTTCCAAAGTCTCCATTTCTTGCAGGATGATGTTCTGGATGTTGTTCTCCATCTTGTCCACAGAACGTGCGGCTCCCTCCATTCTCAGTCCGAGCACGGCATCAGCCTCGTTAAAAAGCAGTATAGGTGCGAGTTTGGAGTTCTTGCAAATGTTTTTATAGCGGTCAAAGATGGTTTTAATATTTTTTTCGCTTTCTCCGACCCAGCAGCTCTTGATTTTATCCACGTCAACGCGCATAATGTCACGGCCAGTCTGCCGCGCCAGCTGGTATACGGTCTCTGTCTTACCTGTGCCTGGTTCACCATAGAATATGCAGCAGAAGCCCGGACGCATGCCCACGCTTCGAAGCCGAGTTTGAACCTCGTTAAAACGACTTTCTGATAGAATTGATGACAGGATGCCTATTTGATCTTGTTCCGAAGAGTTATATATCAAAGTTTTTTCTGCAAGAGAGCCAGCTTTGATAAGTCCTTTATCAGATTTTCCGACACTGTTCAGACTAAGTTCGCATAACAACTCATTTTTAGCTTTGTCTGTAAGTTTAAATGCGTCGCTACGAGCCATCCCGTCTTCATTGACATTCTCGATCAGCTCTTGATCAAACAGTTCAGACTTACGGCTGCGTAATTCGCGTTTGCACCATCCGGGTATTTCGTTTTCATCGAAAATATCGTCAATATCGTGGAACCCTATGTTATCATCATTATTCTCCACGAAAAGATGAGCCATGAAGATAAACAGCAGTGTGTCTTCGGCACCTAGGTTACAACGGCGCAGAGCGATCGCAAAATCTGTGTCTTTGATTTCCTCTAGCATGTCCGTAGTCTGCTCTATTAGAGTGGCGTGGGTCTGTTCGTTGTCGGATTTCTCATTCATGAGCAGGTCAAAGCGGTCGAAGAAAATCTGTGTGTCCGGAACAGCCTCTTTTTCGTAAACATAGGGCTGATTTTTACGCAATGCTTTCAACACCGCTACGGGAACACGATAGCTCAATGATTTGCGGCTTCTTGACACTCGTAGATAACATTTGGCCTCAAGCGCGTCAATATCGTCGGAAAGACGCAGAATCTTGGTTGTGCGGCATCCGGTATAACTAGCTATTTCAGACATCATAATGTGGCTATCCTCACTCCTGTCGACAAAGATTGAAAGCAAAACCACCTGTATCTCGGACAGTTGAAGCTTACTCGCGGCATATTTAATGTGTGGAGCAGCCTTAGCGAAAAAATCTTTGTCGAGATTAGAATCTTCGGCAAGTTCAACTATATATTCAAACGCCTCCAGAATGCTTTCGGACTTGGCATTTTCTGCATAGTTTTTATGTTTTGTTTTGTCTGCTTTGTGAATGTCTAAACCTCTCATCTGTATCAATTACCTTTTAGATTATGATGCAAAATTATCAATGCCATGTATCATTTATCGATACAGGTTATGTGTTTTATAGTGGGCCGCCAATTTTTTTTACCGGGTTGCCTCTCATTAGAGCATCATGGTTGCTCCATTGCCGAGATCGCGAGGCTGCGATGGCAGCATCGTTTTGCTGTTGCAGCTTCAGGAGAAGCCGCTCGCGTGCAAGGGTTTTGTTTTGTGACTGGGATCGCTCGTCGGAACATTTGACAGAGATACCTGTCGGTATATGGGTAGCCCTGACAGTTGTTTCAACCTTGTTGACATTTTGTCCCCCTTTGCCCCCTGAGCGGCAGGTTTCATAGCTTATATCAATGTTGCTTATTTGCGGCAACTCTATTTCATCGAAGAAATTAATGCCTACAAACCAATTACTCCTCTTATGGCCGGGTCTATACTTATTACTGGTAGAGCGCCACATTACTGTACCATGCCATTTGTTGATTATCTCCGGAATAATAGGCTCATCAGTAGCGAATATCATTGACATATAACATCCTTGTACTTGATTATGGGGTTCGCAGTCAACAAGTTGGAGCCTCGGAATTACTTTAAGTAATTCTTGTGCTACGAGAGTGACCACTCTTGCGCATTCTACCGGGCCACGCCCGGCTGTGATCTGTATATACTTTTTCATTATCCGTTGTCTTTAATATTGAGTCTGGGTTTTACAACAGTTATGACATCGACTGCAGGCTCTATCAGATTAAGAATTTCATCAGTCGGTTTATAGGCCATAGGAGACTCATCAAGATTTTCCTTGCATATTGAAGTCGAGTATATACCCGACATCACTTCCTCGAAATCTGAAAGTGCAATCTGTTTCTTGGCTTGTGTGCGGCTCATTATGCGTCCGGCGCCATGAGGCGCGGTGTTGAGCCACTGCCCATTGCCCTTTCCGAGACAGATTGCTATACCGTCGCGCATATTGAAAGGAATCACTACCTTGCGATTCTCCGAAGCGTCTATCGCTCCTTTGCGTAACATCGGCACCTCATCGGTCACAGATATATAATTATGTGTGGTAAATATCGATTCCGTACATTTAGCATTTGAGGTCTTTTTGAGAATGATAAATATGCGGTCACGTATAATATGATGATTATAAAGCGCATATGCCTGTGTGATTATCATATCGGAGAGGTAGCCGCGCAAAGCGTCACCACACAGATAACCAGTATACTCGGCTTTTCGGGGATTTTCGGCTATACAGCACCAGTAGTTGGCGACTTTCACTCCGAGATTGCGGGAACCACAATGAATTGTCAGCCATCCACCATCTGATTCTCCATATTCTATGAAGTGATTTCCGCCTCCGAGAGTACCGAGGCTTTTATAGAATATACCCTCCTGGAGTTTGATTCGTCGGCAGAAGTCGCTGATGAAACGAGCGTCAATGCGTGGAATTTCATTTATAAGATCTGGAGCAGCCGACCGAGCTTTCTGATATTGCGCGTTGATGAAGCGGAATAATTCTTTTTCATTAAGCGAGTTCTTCGCACATATGCTGCTTCCGGTCGGAATCGCTTCGCGAATGCGATGATCAAGAAGCGCGAAGTCATCAGGGCTGACTGTGTCAGACAACTTATGCATCGATATCGTGCAACCTATGTCTACCCCCACATGGCCGGGATTTATATAAGCTCCTATGGGATATGCAGTGCCGATATTACATGAACTTCCGGCATGAACATCAGGCATCTGTACAATTGGCAATCCCGCCATAGCCGGATGGTCGCATAGTTCTGCCACCCATGCCAGGGCAGATTCCTCTATATTGTCGGTGAATATTTCAGCCGACGTAGTCTTTCCGTTTATTATCATACTTTTAATTTTGGGTGCAAAGTTTGGCATTGGTTGCGCAACTAATTTGCGCAACCACGAAAAAAATATTATATTCGCAAAAAAATCTATCATGCCACTTAATCGAGCTACTCTGATCCGCATTTCGGTCATTGACCGTTGCCTGCAAAATCATTACAGGCGGTGGACAATCAATGACTTGATTGATGCCTGCACAGAAGCCCTTGCCGAATATGAGGGGCGGAGCAATCCTGTGAGCCGCCGTACTTTTCAAAATGATCTGGCACTGATGCGTAGTGACCGCCTCGGCTATAATGCGCCTATTGTAGTGCGTGACAATAAGTATTACGAATATGAAGATCCAGACTTCAGTATAACGCATCTGCCACTTAACAACGAGGGACTTGACGCGCTTAATTCCGCACTCGATATTCTTCGGCAGCTTCAATGTTTTCCACAGTTATCGTCTTCAATCGACATCATAAGCAAACTAAACGAGCAAATATCCCGTAACACAGGGACATCCGCTCCGGCTATGGATATGGAACATGTGCCAGGCTATCGTGGCGCTCAATTCATTGGTACAATTTATGACGCAGTCAGAAAACAGCAGACAATTGTTGTTGAATATCAATCGTTCAAGGCACGACAACCTGAAGCATTGACAGTTTATCCCTATTTGCTTAAAGAATACCGCAACCGTTGGTTTCTGATCGGAGAGAAAGCAACAAACCATTCTCCGCAAGTTAATATCTTTGCGCTTGACCGCATACACTCCGTAACCATCGACTACAATCATCCTTTCAAGAAATGTGTTGATTTCGACCCCTGGCACTTTTTTGATGATACAATAGGTGTTACCAGGCAGATTGGCGACAAAGCTCGCCGTATAGTCATAAAGATAGATCGTCAGCAGGCGCCTTATGTTGAGTCAAAACCATTCCACAAATCACAGAAAGTAGAGCAGCGTTTCCGCGATGGCAGCATACAGCTGTCGCTGAAAGTAGTGATCAATAACGAACTGGAACGCCTCATCCTCGGTTACGGAGGACATGCCGAAGTGATCGCCCCGCCAGAATTCCGTCAGAGGATAGCTGAAAGCGTGCGCAAAGCGGCCTCACGCTATGCAGGCCGGCACGATGAATGGCATTCCGACAAACTCCATTCATCAGTAAATACAGTAAACACTATCCAAACATATCATAGTGACACGATCACCTATAATTTCTGAACAACTCTCACAAAGTATCTCCAAATAGCGGTCAGCAACCGTAATTAATTCTTTATTCTCTAAAACCATATTGTTGTATCATAAATTATGTTTATCTTTGTGAAATTATATAATATCATTCCAAATTAATAGATAGTACTACAATTTTAGATTACACACCTAATAATATGAGTTATAAAATAAAAATACCCGTTTTCATAACTGCGCCTCTTGCTGAGCCAGTAAATAATTACGAAAGTATGATAAAACAACTTCAATCTAGGATTGATGGTTATGGAAATATTAATCTTGAAGACAAATGCGTTATTTCATATCGGAAGAAATCCAAGAAGAAGACTATTAAACATTTACATTATGATATTTATACTTTTTCCGGAGTCCAAGCAGTCATGCTAAGGATAGAAGAGTTCAAAACAGGTCTATTAGACTTATATGTAGAACATGACGAAGCCTTGAATCTTGATGCTAATGACAAGTTAGGAAGCAACTATAATTATGCACTATTTTATCCACTAATCAATTTCGATAGAACCGGTAAACCATCTAATAGATGGGCTATATTCATTTACGATGATCCAGGTAAAGATGATACAGATGTAATAAATACAATAAAATCCGTAGCCATTAAAATATTTGATTTAAAAATAAAACAAATACAACGAGAAGGAGCAAAAGAAAATATTCTTCGTCAAGGTATAATAGAACAAATTAAAATTACGTATGCAACCAAACAAAATATAAATAATGAGGATATTGAATTTAAGGACTATCTTGTTTCGCTGAAAGAACAAGATAACAGAGTAGAGGTATATGAAGGTTTACCCTCGAAGGACGCATTAACACTGATACACAATCGAAATACACGAGGATTCAATATTAAGAAAATATTTGTGAAACTTAATAATCACCAAAAATATAAATATGTATACGAATCTAATGAACAAAAAGATCTAATTCTAACAGCATTATTAGAAGATAATTGCTATGAAATATCCGTTGATGAAAATGATTTACTGCATTTATATGATCCTATTAATGTGCAATCATATTTATCTTCTGTCATAAATCAGTTTATAGCAAATGAATAGTATTTTTAAATGGTACTCAGAAAACTACGAAAAAATAGTAACACAAGAAATTACAATAATACTGTCAATACTAGGTGTGACTATAACAATCTTTACAGTATTGCACTCCTTTATTATAAATAAAGAGATTGCAGTAAAGAGTTTTGAAAAAATTATAAAGGAATCAAAGGTATGTCCATATGAATATTCAGAAATAAAATTTGGTAAAAAATATATTGCTAATTCCAAAAAATTGAATAATCATATTTTACGAATAATATTACTATCAGCTATTGTTTTTGTTATAATAGAATTTGATTATTTACTAGTTAAAAATTATTATCTAAGCTTTATTTTGCAGCTTGCTCACCATCTTAATATGTCTCTACGTTCTATCAGTATTCTTTATATATATCAGAGTATACTACAATAAACGTTTAATGTACAAATAAGAAGTCGCAAAGCCAACAAGGGTATATGCGGATAAATGATATAAATATTCAAGTATTAATTCATGTAATTTATCGTAAGGATTTCTAGCAAAATAATTATATAAATTCTAATTATAAATGTCAACCATACAGGCAATCAAGGAATTATATTGTTTAATTTTTCATCGGATAAGGGCGGCGGCATTGTGCTTGCACAGATGCTGCCGCCCTTATTCAATATCAGATGTCTACCTGATAGTAGAGACATAGAATACCTGTCGTAGCGTTATAGATTGATCTTATACAAAACGTGTACACACAATGGCGAAGAGGCATCCAAACTAGGGTGCGAAAAATCTCCGACCTTTATCATGCCTATTTTCTGCATAACCCTTTCTGATGGTTTATTGGGCAGTGCCGTGAAAGAATACAGGCAACCCATACCGATATTCTTGGCTAACGACAACACACCTTTTGCCGCTTCTGTGGCATACCCTTTATTATGATGTTCTGCGGCAAGGCGCCAGCCGATTTCCACTCCGGGAGTAAAATGGGAATGGAAACCTACCTCATGCAAACCGACATAGCCTATAAACTCACCTGTAGATTTCAATTCCACTGCGTACAGACCATATCCTTTTGTATCAAATTCCGCAACAATCTTACGATAAAACAATAGAGTTTCTTCCTCCGTCAACAATGCAGGAAAATACCTCATAACCTGTTTATCTTGATTCATGGATACAAACGTATGCAAATCTCCTGATGTCCAAGAACGCAAAATTAATCTGTCGGTTTCAATATAAATCATACTCTAAAATTCAGTCAACAAAATTAGTAATTTTTTGATAGTAAACCAGCTTCATAATCCATGGCTGACGCATCTTAATTTTTTACAACATCAAAACTTTTTAAGGCATAAAGT
>CAQFOZ010000062.1 GCA_948788915.1 uncultured Muribaculaceae bacterium
CTGAAAACGGATGTCATTCCGATTTTCTTTCCTAATAATCCTGGCATTTCTTTAATTTATTTGTGGTCTTAGAAACTGTTTAAATTTATTACGAAAATTTTTATATAATTCCTCGAAAATAAATTTAAACAGTTTCTTTAATTACTTTTATTTGCTTGTCAAACCTTGATTGATACATCGACTCCACTGGGAAGTTCAAGCTTCATAAGCGCGTCAACTGTCTTTGATGTGCTTGAATAAATGTCGATGAGACGTTGGTAAGATGAAAGCTGGAACTGCTCGCGGCTCTTCTTGTTTACGAACGTGGAACGGTTCACTGTAAAAATGCGCTTGTGTGTCGGAAGTGGAATTGGACCGCTCACCACAGCGCCGGTCGCCTTGACCGTCTTAACGATCTTCTCAGCTGACTTGTCAACCAGATTGTGATCGTAAGATTTGAGTTTAATTCTAATTTTTTGGCTCATATTGCTGTTTGACTTGAATTTTATTTAAGAAGATCTACACGGCCCTGACACTCTGTCAACACATTCTTCGCAATTGAATTGCTTACCTCAGAATAGTGGCTGAATGACATTGTAGAGGTGGCACGACCAGAAGTTATTGTACGAAGAGCTGTCACATATCCGAACATCTCTGCAAGAGGAGCCTTGGCCTTAACGATGCGGGCACCGCTACGGCTTGTCTCCATACCTTCAACCTGACCGCGACGTTTGTTAAGGTCACCGATCACGTCACCCATAGATTCTTCAGGAGTAACAACCTCTATTTTCATGATAGGCTCCATCAGCACAGGACCTGCCTTCTCAGAACCTTTCTTGAAGGCCTGGATTGCGCAAAGCTCAAATGAGAGCTGATCGGAATCCACAGGGTGGAAGCTACCGTCAAGCAATGTCACTTTAAGGCGTTCTACCGGATATCCGGCCAAAACGCCATTCTTCATGGCTGTCTGGAAACCTTTCTGTACTGACGGGATATACTCCTTAGGCACATTACCGCCCTTAACCTCGTCGATAAATTGCAAGCTTCCCTCGAAGTCTTCGTCAGCCGGTTCTATGCGGACAATGATGTCAGCGAACTTACCACGTCCACCGGTCTGTTTCTTGAACACCTCACGAAGTTCAACCGGTTTGGTGATTGCCTCTTTATATGTTACCTGCGGACGGCCCTGGTTACATTCTACTTTGAACTCGCGACGCAAACGGTCTATGATGATATCAAGGTGAAGCTCACCCATACCGCTGATGACTGTCTGGCCAGTCTCTTCATTTGTCTCTACGCGGAATGTAGGATCCTCTTCAGCCAGTTTCTGAAGACCGACACCGAGTTTGTCAAGGTCTTTCTGGGTCTTAGGCTCTACTGCGATACCGATCACGGGATCCGGGAATTCCATAGCCTCAAGTACGATAGGATGATTCTCGTCACACAGAGTATCACCTGTACGGATATCCTTGAAACCGACTCCCGCACCTATATCACCACATCCGATGACCTCTTTAGGATTCTGTTTGTTGGAATGCATCTGGAACAGACGTGAGATACGCTCCTTCTTACCGGAACGGGTATTGAGCACGTAGCTTCCGGCAGGAATCTCACCTGAATAGACACGGAAGAAGCACAGACGGCCGACATACGGGTCTGTGGCAATCTTAAACGCCAAAGCGGACATCGGAGCCTCAGGACTCGGTTCACGGGTCTCAACCTCATCGGGATTTCCAACAGAATGGCCCTCAACAGCACCGGCATCAAGCGGAGAAGGAAGATAAGCACACACAGCATCAAGCAATGTCTGCACGCCCTTGTTCTTGAATGAGCTACCGCACATCATCGGATTGATAGCCATCGAAAGAGTTCCCTTGCGGATAGCAGCCCTGATCTCATCCTCTGTAATTGTGGACGGATCATCGAAATATTTTTCCATCAGAGCCTCATCAAGTTCAGCGAGGGTCTCAAGCATCTTGTCACGATACTCTTCAGCCTCAGCCAGCAGGTTCGCAGGAATCTCCTCTACACTGTACTCAGCGCCCATTGTCTCGTCGTGCCAGAAATAAGCCTTCATTGTTACGAGGTCTACCACACCCTTGAAAGTCTCCTCTGCACCGATCGGGATCTGGATAGCGAGCGGATTTGCGCCCAACACATCCTTCACCTGACGTACAACCTCAAAGAAGTTTGCACCCGAGCGGTCCATTTTGTTTACATAACCGATACGGGGCACATTATATTTGTCAGCCTGACGCCATACGGTTTCACTCTGGGGCTCCACGCCACCTACCGCACAGAACGTGGCTACCGCGCCATCGAGAACGCGGAGAGAACGCTCAACCTCGACTGTAAAGTCTACGTGTCCGGGGGTGTCAATAAGATTAATTTTGAACTTCTCGTTGTTATACTTCCAGAATGCAGTAGTAGCAGCAGATGTAATTGTGATACCGCGCTCCTGCTCTTGTTCCATCCAGTCCATGGTAGCGGCACCATCATGAACCTCTCCGATTTTATGTGTCAAACCGGTATAGAACAGAATACGCTCTGAAGTTGTGGTTTTTCCGGCATCAATGTGAGCCATGATACCGATATTACGAGTTAATCTAAGATCGTCGTGTTTTGCCATTTTCTCTTATCTCTGTATTAAAATCTGAAATGAGCGAACGCGCGGTTAGCCTCTGCCATGCGGTGCATATCTTCTTTTCTCTTATATGCGCCACCCTGATCATTGAATGCATCGACAATCTCAGCTGCCAGTTTGTCAGCCATTGTCTTGCCGCCACGTTTGCGTGCGAAGATAATGAGATTTTTCATGGAAATCGACTCTTTGCGGTCGGCACGAATCTCTGTCGGAACCTGGAAAGTGGCACCACCTACGCGGCGGCTCTTCACTTCCACCTGAGGAGTGACATTCTCAAGCGCCTTTTTCCATATCTCGAGTGCGCTCTTCTCCTCATTCGGCATTTTTGACTTCACAGTCTCCAACGCTGTGTAAAAGATAGTGAAAGCGGTGTTCTTCTTTCCATCATACATCAGATGGTTAACAAATTTTGTCACCCTTACATCGTTAAATACGGGATCGGGAAGAACAACCCTTTTCTTTGGCTTTGCTTTTCTCATTTTTACTTGTTTAATGTTTTTGTTTTTGGCTGCTTTTGCAATCTTCAACACCGCTCTCTTGCGGAGTTTACTCAACCTTAGCCATCCAATAAATCAAAAACGATTGTTTTACTTGTTTTGATTTTCTGTAAGCGGAGCTTATTTCTTAGCTGCCTTAGGACGTTTTGCTCCATATTTGGAACGACGCTGGGTACGACCCTGGACACCTGCAGTATCAAGTGTGCCGCGAACGATGTGATAACGCACACCCGGAAGATCCTTCACACGACCACCACGAACCATCACGATTGAGTGTTCCTGAAGGTTGTGACCTTCTCCTGGAATGTAGCTGTTAACTTCCTTACCGTTCGTCAGGCGAACACGTGCCACCTTTCTCATTGCCGAGTTAGGCTTCTTAGGCGTGGTGGTATACACACGCACGCACACGCCACGGCGCTGAGGACAGGAATCCAATGCGGGAGATTTGCTCTTGTCTTTAAGAACTGTACGTCCCTTTCTTACTAATTGTTGAATTGTTGGCATTCTTTGTCTCTTTTTATTTTATTTAAGTTTGCTATTATTTACACACCATAATCGCACACTAAATAACTGCTTACCAATTATTTAGCGGCGAGTCGCAGGCCATGCAGACCTTTAAGCGATACAAAATTACTAAAAACTAATCAATTACGCAAATTATTTAAATTAATTTTAATTGACTTTTTTCACAATGACAGAGGCATCTGTTCACCGGAACAACCATGAGCTTATTTGAAACGAGACGCAGAAGCATAAATATATTCAAGAATATGGCGATCCATATCATTCAGAACCAAGTTGCGGCGAGCCATGACTTTACCTGCCACCTCCATGAATTTATCTATGCTCACATCCGTAAAGCCGCCCTCGGGGCTACCGGTCTGGAAACTGGGTATGAACTGCCTCGGGAATCCGCCACCGTGCAGATTGACTCCGACACCCACTACCGTAGCAGTATTGAACATGGTATTGATTCCTGCTTTCGAATGATCTCCCATAATCAAACCGCAAAACTGCAGATCCGTACGCATAAATCTCTGCTGTGCATAATTCCAGATTCTTATTTTGGAATAGTCATTTTTAAGATTTGACGAATTGGCACCCGCTCCCAGATTGCACCACTCTCCGATCACAGCATTGCCAAGATAACCGTCGTGCGCCTTATTACTGAAGCCAAATACAACAGCATTGCTCACTTCTCCCCCAATCTTGCAATACGGTCCGAATGTAGTGTCTCCATATATCTTCGCCCCCATTTTGACCACAGCATGCTCGCAAAGAGCGAACGGGCCACGGATAACAGCGCCCTCCATCACCTCTGCATCCTTTCCTATATATATAGGACCGTTTTTCAGATTCAATATAGCACAGTTCACTTCTGCGCCCTCCTCTATAAACAATAGCGGATTACCCTCTTCATCGTAGCGATCTCCAAGAATTGTAACAGTATCATCGGGCTCCGCACTTTTTCTACCGGCTGTAATCAATTTATAATCCTTACGGATCTCATTGCCATTTTTTTGGAAGATGTCATACACATAGGTGAGTTTGTCAAACTCCCCATCATACTTCTCCGTCTTCCATTTCTTGGCTTTGAAGTCCGTAATAGTTCCTCTGAACGCAAAATGTCTTTCAGATTGAGAATCCATGAGGGCTTTTCCCTCGTCCAATTTCTGCAACGCGACAATCAATTTTTCATCCGGAAGAATGTTACCAGCTATAAATAATGCAACCTCATCATCCTTTACATTTACAAGAAATTTCTCACACAGATACTCCACAGGCAGAAAAGACACCTCCGCATCGAGATATCTCGCCCACTTCTCACTTATCTTAATAATTCCGATACGAAATTCACCCACTGGTCTTGTATATGCCAGCGGCAACAAATTTTCAAAATGTTCCTCCGTATCGAACAGAATTACCTTTTCACTCATTATTAAATATACATAAAGTTAAATAACTGTTCAATAAAGTTGTGCAATTATAATGAATTTTTTAATATTCTCAATCGAACTCAAATATAATTTATCTCTTAATATACATCAATGTCTCATATCCTTTCCTTAATAAATAATATATGACCAGTTCATAAATCCTTTGATTATTCACAAACAGACGATTAAGATGCATATGTATCAACGATGCAACTATGGATGCTTTTTTATCGCTACTAATTAACCAAGATATATCACAACAATTGGGCTTAGCATTATCGCACTTTCTGATAATTTTTATAATATTTGCTTTTTGTCTTCTATAAATTGAATCCATGAAGACCTTTTGCTGTATAGATAGATCCATTTCAGCGGAATATGAATTGACCATTCTTGAGACAAATTCTATTATTTTAGAATTATGGAATTGTATATCACTCAATATATTTGATATCCAATTTATTGAATCAAGTATGTATCCAATTTCCGATGTATGAAGATTGTTTTTAATATACCCTACTATGTTTTCGCTGTCCGCAAAAAAGAATGATTCGCATTCTTCCATTGTATCTTCGCCATATCTTTCAATCTCGCGCTCGTATGTAGCAATCTGAATATTATATACTTTTCCATCATGCAATTCCGATGCGAGCGTACTCCGCAGTCGCATTATAATATCACCAAAGCTATCAATTGCATTTATTTCAAATCTTATTCGCAAATGGGGCAATGGGTCGGAATACCTGATAAAAAACCATTTTGAGATTAAATCTTCTTGTTTCAATTCCTGAATTAAAGGATATAAAACCTCTGACAATATTTCATTTGTAGCAGCCGGATTTCCATACAATTTAAAATACAGCCACTTATCTCCGGGATAAAAGTTCCTTTGGATCATGATTTGTATGGAATAAACGGTTGTATAATTTCGGCAACACTATCGTAATGCTTAAAATCTTTAGTTTGCGGAAGAAATTCTTCTAAAATAATAGATTCCTTATCCCTTATCAATTTTGAAAATTCCTTTAGAGAAAAAGCAGAATGAACATCAACAATGAAAGCTTGGTCGCCTTCTGCGTACGATAGGAATTGAGGTTTATCCTTCAACCCTAGCAACTTATAAAAATCCTCAGTCCTTATTGAATCCTTGCTAATAATTGATTTAACTTCAATGAGCCACGATTCTGGTGCAACAATAATGTTTTTATATCTTATACGAGGTATATGTTTTAGCAACTTTAATAGACCATTGAAGTTTATATTTAGATTCTGATTTGCGTATTGCATCTGGACGTCTCCTAAAAATCGGTAAATTTCAGATGAGTTATATTTATAATTATACGCGGATGTAAAGCAGGGGAACACTTCTTTTCCATCGATATTCGATATCAATTTTACTTTGTCATTTTTTATGCATATACTCAAATCTTTAATGTCGATAATCTCACCGTGGCAGTCGTCTCTATATGAATTTATGCAAATCTTTGCTTTTCGAATATTCGGACGTTTCTGAACGTTCCAAGAATGTGGATTTGTGACATGACTTATTTCTGCTAATAACTTGTTTTGGGCATTTTGTTCAATTGTTGAGATATCATCAACTATAGCCTTTATTTCTTCGTTTTCTAAAGCAAATCGTGTAAGCATATAAGCCGATGTCGTTCCAGAAAAATTGATATGCGATATAATAGGTCCCTTTTCATCAAAACCTACAATTTTATACATACAACTTATAGACAATCTATCAACATTGGGCTCTTTACGTTTTTTTCTGGTTATATCATTCGTTTTCAACACTATTTCACGGCACTTCGAAAGAGTATCCTCTTTGAGCAATTTATAAAACACAACTCTTTCAACTTCAGATAAATGAACATTTAATCCGTTTATTGTCTGCTTCTTGGTTAATCTTTTCTTCTTAATCGATTTAATTATTGGAAAATCTTCGCCTCTGCTAATTGTATAGCCTATTCCTGAAATTGGGTTCAAGACTTCCAACAAAGGCATAGTTTGCTCTTCGTATCTTTCTTTGAAACGATTGATAAAATTATTAAGTGGATTTTGTATTGATGTAGTGTTATTTAAAATAATTTCAAACCATTCTTCGAGCAGAGCCAAAGCCGATTTATCTATCAATGTCTTTTCATTTAAAAAGCCATTAACTTGTAAAATCCTATTATCTTTAAACGGAATTTTGTTTTGCTTTAATTCTGATTTCAATTTGTCTAATATATTAAGTTTCTCTTCAAATGATTCACACGACGACAGATTCTTTAATGAATCATTCAATGAACCAACAAAACCATCCGGCACACTGTCTAACGGATCAATCACAACATTCAATACGTCGTTTCCTCCGCATTCAAGACTATAGTTATTGACTAACAATCCATTGATTTCTAATGATTCTATATATTTATATATTTCTGATTTCGATATATCGTAACTTTCAAAAATTGTTTCCACCAATTCATTTACATTAATTCCTTTATCACATATACTCAGAACCCATACTAACAATTCATTAGTTTCTACCATTTTTAGTGTAGATTCGCCTGTACCGGATTTTGCCCATAGATAAATAGCATCTCCTATTTTACATATTGATGGGTTAGCTTTTAATATAAGATTTTTAATATTTTCTAACTTTATATTCTTTCGGATATATTTAAGAATCTCAAATAACAGATGGCCATCAAAACTATATGACAATACATTATTGTCAACAGATGCTATCTTTGTACACTCACCATAGTTGCCAACCCCACAGTATGAGAAAGCCCCGAAAGGTGTGCACCTATACAACATTCGAGATAAATACTTATAAACAGTTCCTATTAATTTCTCATTCTTTTTAGATGAAGGGATATTCCGGTTTTCGTTTTTATTTTTAAGATATTTATGCAGTTCTACGTAAAATTCTGGCGATGCATAATATAATGCTTCTCGAAATTCAGGAGCAAATACCACATTATTAAGCAACTCATCAGAAACACCAGAAGAGCTATAATTAAACAATGGCCTACGTATTATAAACTTATGATAAGATCTATACTTCATGGTTGAAAAGGAATATATTGTCAATAAATGATTGGCAGTTCAATAACGCCATTCCCACTCCTGCGTTTCCTTCCAACATAGGATCCATTTGCTGCCTTTCTGATGAATTATATGTATAATATCCAAATTCCCGATATCCTTCATATATATCTGTCATTGAAAGAGTAACATCCTGCCAATATAATGATGCTTCTTTGAAAACATAATTATCTTGATAGTATTTACTACAGTTGTTGAAGAATGCCATAATTCCAGAAGCTCCGTGACATAAACATGCATCCTTCACACAATTCTTATTAATTTCTCTGCGATTGCGTGCGGCAAATGATGCAATATCAAATGAGAGTTCTTTGTAAATTGAATTATTCAACAATTCACCAATACCTCTTAAGGCAACACTTGTGCCGATGTCTCCATAGCACCAAGCAAGCCTTGAGAAATTAGAGGACGGTATCATTGGTGTATAGCATCCACAAGCTTTTGGGTCTAAAAGATGTCTGTTAAAATAATTTCCTATCCCTTCTAATAAATTGAATGCAATATCTCGTTCCGAACAATCTTCCAAAATGGATATGCATCTTGCAAGATACTGACTCGTTGAAGCAATTCCATGTGACAAAGAAAGATTCTCTCTGCATTCACCTTTGCGATCCCTATACAACCAAAAAATATCATTTGCCTTACCTTTAATGGAATGAACAAAAAGCAAATTGACAGTTTCCCTAACAAAGTCATATATTTCGTCGTCAGTTTTTGCAAGATATAAAAGAGGCAATGCCATTCCAACAGCACCATGAAGGAAATCCAAATCTGACTTAATATAATTTTTTACTGCTTCCTTTATGTAGTTTTTATAAACCGATACAGAATCGAGAGCTCCATCTATTATGCCGTCTTTTTCCAACTGAATTAAACCTGCACAAAGTCCTGCAATGCCATTGCAATAGGTTAGATGTTTAGCATCTATATACGTATTTGACAAAACTTTGTCTAACAAAGGGTGTATCTCGTTAATGTCGCATAATTCATTTTGAGCAGCATAATATAAATACATAACGCAACCGAAATCTCCACCAAGCAACGAGAAGTCAAGAGCTGTTTTATTTTTTAACCGAAACAACATATTTCGAGTTATAGGGAGAAGCATTTCGTTAATATGCGTCATGGTTTTTCAATTTTTATTGGAATATCATATAATTATGCCCAAAGATAAATAATTTTTTAAAATAATTTACAATTTATTTGAAAAATTAAAAATTTAATTTTAATTTGCATAATATTTATAATAAAGACTTTTCAGATGCGCAATAATCAATTGTTTTCATATCTCGTTGTATTAGCATCGATTATCGGTTTTGCCACAAAAAGCCGGGCGATAGAGCCGGACTCTCTGGCTTGGCGTTTGGCATATCAGGTATGGAGCTATCCTCAAGAGAAGGTTTATGTGGCTACCGACCGCGATATCTATGCAGCGGGAGACACAATCCGTTTCCGTGCTTTCCTTGTTGATGCCACTTTCCTTAACCAGAAGAGAGATGGTAGCAAATACGTGTACGTAGAACTTACCGACCCATTCGGAGAGACCGTCCGGAGGATAAAGGTTGTCCGCAAAGAGGGAATCTTTGCGGGATACATGCCCCTTGATGAAGAGATGCCGGAAGGAAGCTATACTCTCGGGGGATATACACTCTACATGAAGAATCAGGGAGACGAATATGTCTTCCGCAAGGTATTGCCGATAAAGAGTCAGATGGCGAAGAAATATGAGCTAAAGACCCAGATGGAAGGAAATACACTTGTCACCTCCTTATACCAACGGCTTAATGAAACGCCTGTGAATGCCAACAATGTATCGCTATATTCAAAAAACGGCCCTATAAGAGAGGACGTGCACAAACGAAGCTCGTTTGGATTTCGCATCAGCAATAACGTCAGAAAGGGAGGAGTGGTCAAGGTGAAATATGACAGATATGAGAAATTTGTAAAGTTACCACCGGACTCTTCATCCTTTGCAATTTCATTCCATCCGGAGGGTGGATACCTCATTCCCAATGTCATGAACCGTATCGGTTTCAAAGCCGTTAGAAACAATGGACTTGGTCGAGATGTGACCGGTGAGTTAAAGGACGAGGAAGGAAATAAAGTTACAACATTTAAAAGTTCCCATTGTGGTATGGGCAGCTTTTCTTTCATACCTAAACGGGATGTGCAGTATGTTGCTGAGGTGAATGGAAAATCATTCCCACTGCCTTTAGCAGAACCGTCAGCAGCTATAATAACGATTCCTGATGCGGATGCGGATTCTGTAACAATTAAGTTAATTGGAAAGCTCCCTGTAAATTCGATAATATTGGCAAACAACAGTGGTGTGTCGAAATATGCGTCTTTCATGAAATCATATATTAATAAAATCGGACGGAAAGAATTAGGTCAAGGAATTGTACAACTTCTCTTACTTGATGAGAAAGGCAAGATTTTAAGCTCAAGATTGGTTTTCAATAGAGATGGGTATATCTACGGTGACTCAATCCAAAATTTACCGAAGGGAGACTATGCGGTTTCCGTTCGCAGTAAAGGTTCAGCTTCCGGTGTGGGTCATTCGATAGTGTCAGAGTTAATGCTTCAGAGTGAATTGAAAGGCCATATCGAGAATCCGGATTATTATTTTGAATCGGACGATGCCGAACATAATCAAAATCTTGATAACCTTTTGCTAACCCAAGGTTGGGAGCGGTATGACCTACCTGATGTTTTAGCCGGGAATTTTGCAGAGCCAAAAGAGCCTATGGAGATTGGAGGCGCATTAAGCGGAACAGTGAAATCAAGATGGGTCTCCAAACCGCTGAAAGACGCGGCAGTGAATGTCATTGCTCCGGGCTTGAAGTATGTTAATGTAGCTACAACAGATTCGCTGGGTAGATTTATCATTGAAGGACTTGATTGGCAGAACGGCACTGTATTCGCCTTGAGAGCTTTCAATAAAAACGGAAATCCGGAACACAATCTTGAAATTGACGCAGACGTGAAAATTCCCATACCTTCGTTGAGCGAAGAATATATTAACAACAGTATTACGGACGAATATAAATTCTCAAATGGAGCAATATGGCTCGATGAATTAGAGGTTAAAGCGTATAAATCTGACGAGGAACTGAAATTGGAGATGCTGAAGGCTCTTGGTGTAAAAATATTTTCGGGAGAAGAAATAGAAGCCAATAATTACACAACATACGATGAAATTATTAGAAAAATTCCCGGTTTAAGAATTGAGAATGGGAATTTAGTACGAATAGCATCAAAGGCAAATGTAAACAATCGCCATGCCGGCAATGTAGAGTTGTGGGTGGATGGCGTACAATGGACTCCAACTTCTTATTCAGCTCCAACTTCTGTGATAGGACCATATAACACATTTACCGAATTTTCAGGAAATTATCCTATCAACATAATGGAAAGCATCCATTATTACAAGCCATCAACTGCAATGATAATAAGTTCATCTGCAGCATCAGGGGCAGGAGCGCTTGTTATGACAACTAAAGATGGAACTAAAATTAAAAATTGGGACAAGGATTTATTCGTTAAATGTATTACCCCAATTGGCTATCAAAAGGCTACTGAATCTTATAAACCTCACTTTTTTTATGACCCTGTAAGCATAGAGAATCCAATTTCATCTGCTTGGTATCCTTCAGAAACAGACTTTAATGGAATCATCAAAATTCCAGATTCAAATTTCGTAGTTAATGGCATTTCTAACAATTGTATTCCTGTTTTTTTTAAAAATTAGTTTTATTTAAACAGATGTGAGCCTTAATATATTATAAACCGCTTAATCAAAGAATTATGGAAAAGAAAAAAATTTCTCCTAAAGATTTGAAGGTAAATTCTAAAAATGTGTTTGAGAATTCCCCCGATGCTACTGAAAATGCTAAAGATGATAAGTCTTTGGCAAATTGTCCTACTCGCCATGAATTAGAATGTTTTCTTTCAACAAACGTTTGCAAGACGACGGAATGCGATACCACAGCAGATGAATGTTGGCCAACAGCAATGTGTGAAACCAAAGACTGCTATTCCAAAGTTGGATGCATAGAGACTCAAACACATTTAGAAGCATGTTGCCCTTATACCGAAGAAGGAGATTGCCCTCATACTACAGACTGTGAAAGCGTAGCGTATACTTGCGAATCAATTCAAGTATGTTTAATCAGCAAAGTTACTACAAAAAAGTGAAATGCGGAAAGATATAGTGATAGAATTGAG
>CAQFOZ010000063.1:0-11547 GCA_948788915.1 uncultured Muribaculaceae bacterium
GCATAATAGTGTACGCGCTCTCGTATGCGTCGGCGATATCGCTCATGAAATCGGGGTGAATAGGATTGCACCGGTGGCTCCGTTCAGGGTCATCGAAATTTATCATATAGAATTTCGGCTTGACCTTACCGTAGCCCTCCTTGTGACTGAGCAGATGGTTGTAGGCTATCATACTCAAATCGGGGCTTTTGAAATCATAGATATAGCCGCTGTAACCTTTCTCTATCATCTGTTTGATAAAGGAATTTATGACGGCATACGACTTGCCCGAACCGGGGGTACCCAACACGATGGTGGCTCTGAAAGGGTTGACGACGTTTATCCAGCCCTTGTGCCATTTCTTCTGATAGTAGAATCTGGTCGGCAGGTTAATGGAGTATCGGTTGTCCATTAGTTTTGTTTCCTGCATGAAGCTCTCGTTCTCGTCGTTGAAGCGGTCGTCCATCATATTGTTTTTCAGCATACGACCAGCCCATATTCCGCCCATCAGCAGGCAGATGTAGCCGGTGGCGGTAGTGCCGATGTAGAGATACGGGTAACCGAGTGGCAACATCCACCAGTTCATTAAGAACAGGATTATGCCTGTGGAGATGGCGATGCCTATGTACCGCCATGTTATATTCTCATTTTTCACGCCTCTGGTGCCGAAACATGACAGCCCCAGCAGTAGCAAGGCGAAAATTTTTGAGTTGAAAGTGTTGTTGAAAAGCCCGCAGGTGCGGTTAAAGTTGGCGCAGATTTTGTCAACGGTTGAAATGAACCAGCCGCTGTCGGTGGCTTCCACGCGGGTGAACCAGTATAGGTTGGCGACAACCAACACTATACTGACCGCCCGCAGGAAGTCCATAATCTTTGCCAACGCTCTGAGGTCGTCCTCTTGTTGGCTCATAAAAATATAATTTGGGAGTTAAAACTTCGGTCTGTGACCGTTCTTTTTCTTACGCTGCATACGGCGTCTGAATTCTTCCTCGTCCGGGTTGACAGCCATTCCCGGCTGGAACAGGTCAAGTCCCGGAAGTGAGAAATCGTTGTCGCCGAGGCTGTCTTGTGACGGTGCTACGGCAGTCTGACTTTGGCTTTCCGCCTGATGATTCTTTGACGGCTCTTGTGTGTTAGCGGCTTCAGAGTCTGTCGCTTTTGGCGAGACAGTGACCGAAGGAATTGTCTGCATCTGCGGGTTGTTGAACCGCTCGTTGAGTGCGTTTGCAGAAAACTCCTTGCCGAGTCTGGAGCCATTGAGTACCGACATCGTGTTGCGGTCGATAAACGTAGCCCCGTAGATTCTGCCATCGTCAATGTAGCGGAACACGACATCCACATTCCTTGCCTTCAGCTTGGCAACGAAATCATCCTTTCCTGTGGCTCCGGCAAGAACCTCGGCAACCGTCCGCTTGGTCGGGGCGGGGTCAATCTTCTCTTTGGCGCGCCCGAAGCGTCCTTCTATCGCCTCCCTCCCTGCAAACTTGCCAAGTCTAGAAGCCTTGAACGGATTGGCGGCGACATTCAACGCCAAAGTCAAGCCGACGGTCGATAAGATGGAGACCGCAAGGAACTGCGTCATCGTTCCGGCACTCGCCGCCTACACAATCCTCTTTTCCCTGATATGGCTGACCGTATTTCTCGCCTTGGTGATTTTCGCAAATTCCCAGGCCATACATTCCGAAGAGATAAATTCACTTGTCTCCCTGATAATCTTCTTTTGGGTGGTCTCGGTGGCACTCATCACCTATCTCACCCGGAAATTCAAATGGTAATGGAACTCAATAATTAACATGCAATGAAAAAAAATTACAATATCTTATAACCAAGATATGAATAGATTTTGTTGAATAAACTCGGAAACAACGACATTATACGCATGAGTATAGTCTGACGAGAACGGAAGAATTTGCCGGGAGATACTTGCTCTATCAGACGTAATTTGGGATGCCATGTTTCCAATATGTGACCATCGTCAACTCCCCATTTGAATGTAGCTTCT
Organism: uncultured Muribaculaceae bacterium; assembly: GCA_948788915.1. GTDB lineage: Bacteria > Bacteroidota > Bacteroidia > Bacteroidales > Muribaculaceae > Lepagella. The sequence continues at coordinate 1,982 of CAQFOZ010000063.1, forward strand.
ACTTTTTTGATGGAATCGTGTTTGTTCTGTTTTTTGACACCAATAGTCCCCATTGTGTCAAACCATATCTCCGCGCCGTGGAATCTCTTACATAGGTCATAGAAGAATGATTTTATCTGCCTTTCCTCAAAATACATCACAACGCCCTCGATGATGAAAAGAAAACTTCCTTCAGGATGCTGTAATTTGATTTCATCCATCCATGCCGTTTCAAACATTGATGAGGGAATATACATCTCATTGTCAGTAGCCGGAATATAACGGTTGCGGAGTCTGATGGTATCCGGAAGATCGAGACTATAAAAGACCACGTTTTTATCGACCTTCACCGTTCTCTGGTAGCGGGCATCAAGACCACAGCCCACATTGACAATTACGGGACTGATATGCGACTGCACAAAATCCCGCACCTTTTTATCGAAGAACCAGCAACGTATGGCACAGCCTATTTCGCTCATCTTAGCTTTGTCAAACTTGGAGTAGTCATACTCTATCTGCTCAACAAGATTTTGGGCAATAGGGTCTTTAATTATTGCCAGCGTTTCGCGTCGGCTCTCCTTTGCCCTCATATATAGCGGAATCAATAGAGTTTCGGCTATATCATTCTTGAACTTATATTCGTTCATTTCCAGAGATAGTGTTTCTTAATGTTGTTTGAGAATAAAAAAGGCGGGACTAATCAGAAGAACCTTTAGTCCCGTCTTTTTCGGCTTACGATATGTGGTTAAACTGTTATCCTATCATAATTCAGGCGAGATTTGAGCTACCCATTCGGCGATACGGGTATCAGTCTTGTCGCTTTCATTATCCTCGTCAAGAGCCAGACCAACAAATTTTCCGTCAACTACTGACCGTGATTCATCGAAGGTATATCCGTCAGTGGATACAGCTCCTATAATGGTTGCCCCGGCCGATTTTACTGCATCGTATAATTCCGCCATAGCGTCGCAGAAAGTGGTGCTGAAACCGCATGAATCCCCGCAACCGAAAATGGCAACGGTCTTACCCGAAAGATTGGAGGATTTGATTACATCGACCGGGCTATACCACTCATCTTGCAAATCTCCGCTTCCCCATGTGGAGCTGCCGAGTATAAAGTTGTCAAACTGTGCCAGCTTGGAAGCATCCAGTTCCGAGGCACTTAAAACATTGGCGGAATCAATCTCCAATACGGAAGCTATCTTACCCGCAATGCCTTAGCAGTTGCCGGAAGTAGAGCCGTAGAATATTGCTGTTGGTTTCATTGTTTTTATCTTTAATTACAGTGCAAAGGTATATAGGATTATACAACGCTGAAATACCTAAAAATAGGGGAATTTTAGCCTTCACATATTGATTTTTTAGGATTTTTAGGAAACCATCCCTTACGAACTCTTTCTTGCTGCTCGAAAATTTCTTTAATCGACCAAAGCGAAGAAAACGCAAATACACCCAATGCACTGGAATATAATACATCTTTTACCCAAATAGTTGAAAGTAATGCTGAAATTCCCATAAATAGGAATATCCACCATGATTTAACACCAATATAATATTCAGCTTTTATTACCAATGGATGAAATAAACCTATAATCAAGAATGTAATGACACCAATTACAATCCCCAATAGATTGTTAGTATATAGAAAGTTTGTGATTAATGATTGGTTATGCATAGCTGTGTAATCCTCCAAGTATAAAGTTCACTCCAAAATATGTGATAAGAACAGTAATAAATGCTATTATGGAGAACCATAGTAAAATACGGGGATTCCTAAAAAAAGGCAGTAATGTGGGATGCGCTGCAAAAGAATATGTCAGCAGTGTTATTAACGCCCATACCTCTTTCGGATCCCAGCCCCAATATCTTCCCCATGACATATTTGCCCATACAGCACCTATAAATATCCCCATCGCAAGAAGGGCCAAGGCTGGATAAAGCATTACATTAATCATGGCTGAATATCTACACGCATCCATTTTACTATTGATAACGCCGGCAAATCCTGTCAATGTAATCAGCAGAAATAAAGCGTATGACATCATGACCAGCACCACGTGGATGCTTAACAGTGGGGAATCCAACACCGGTATCAGTCCTGAAACAGAGGATCCGGAGCCACTAAGTACGGACACGCCAAGCGCCAGACCCGAGCCGAGTATTCCCATTGGCGACAACAATCGGTTTCTCCAACACAAAATGGCGACAATAAGCAATATCAGTGAAAGAAACTGCATGGTCTCATAGCCGTTGGACAATGGGATATGTCCGCTTATAAGCCATCTCATCGCAATCATACATAAGATAAAAAGAGTGGAAATAATGGCAAATACTAATCCCATGACAGCAACAAATCGACTTGACGCAGGATTGATTATATAATAAAGAAAAAGTAACGCTCCAATCAGAATCACAGCTATCGGTGTCCATCTCATTGAGGATAGATTATTATACAACTGCTCAATCTTTATATGTGTATCAGAAGGTAATTCGTTTCCTATTATCCTCATTTGGTATGCTTTCAAGGCATCTAAAAGAGATTTTTCTTCTCTCCTGTCGTTTCGCTGTACCTGCTCATTTAGCAATCCGAGATACTTACGAATGAAAATCCATTGATCACCTTCTACATAGGCAGAAATATTATCGGTTGGTGATAACCAGTTGATAGTCCCTGACTTGTCTGAGACAGGGAATATTCTTAAAATCTCTCCACTTACGAGCATGTTGACGGTTTCGAATCTGTCAATTTCTTTTGAAAATTTACGATGTATTTCCTGGTCATCCAGATTAATTGCGCCGGATGAAACCGCATCGAAAAACTGTTCGTATGAAGCCCAGTTACCATCAATCTGTAATATATGCTTCAACTCGTTGTTTTTGATTTTTATTACAGGCACTCGTCTCCATTCGCTAAAATCGAATACAAAGCCGGCAAGAACCGATTCCATATCATAACTGCCGTAGGATGCTGATCCACCCGTAAGATTGGTCGTGAAATCTTTTGCGACCGTTGTCATGGGGCATATACGCCCATTATAGTTTACAAGCACTTTTCCGAACTCTTCGGCGAACTCCTTGCTCACCTTGGCATCGGCAGGAAATACGACAAACATTAAAAAAGGAAGAGCAATCTGTCGCAAAGAAATACGCCAGGATGTATTCCTAACAAAGAAATAGGCTATAAACGACATAGCCAGCATAAAATATCCGGCATAGCTTAGCCCCACCCCCCACACATCGTGTGAAACATTGAATGTGACGCCTCCACCATCATTATCATAGCTGCCAATTACAAATGTCCATCCCATCAGCTTCCCCGGATTATTCATGGAAACCTCCGTTTTCTCTCCTGTGTCTGCAACAAGTTCGCATACAAAGTCCTTTGGTGTGTCTGTGCCCGGATAATTCACTACCTCAAACTCATGCAATGCAACATTACAGGTCAATGAATGGCTTCCGGTTTCACCACACGTTATAATTTCGTTTGATGGAGTGTCCCCAAGTCGAAGATGCATTAACCCTGAGAAAGAACAAAAATGAGTAAGGCAAGCCCCTATGAGAATAACAAGCAATGACAGATGGATACCGAAAACAACCGGTTTGCGATAAAGACGCACGCGTAATATGAAGAAGGCAGCACTCGCGCCTGTGAGTGTCCATAATGCTACTACCGGCCATGAAACATATAATTTATCAGACCAGGCCAAATGAACACCCACCGTCATGACAGCCAGCAGGACTGTCATGACGGCAAGCGATATGAATGAAAGATAGAGTAAGATTCTATTGTGTTTCATGAGAATCGAGTGATAGCGCTCTCTTATATTGAATCGATGAAACGGATTATGGCATCCCTGTCTTCTTTAGAAAGATTTCGGAAGTTTTCAACCGATTTCCTTGCATCCGACGTGGGGGAACCATGCCACATTATAGCTTCAAGGGTGTTTCTTGCCCTGCAGTCATGAAGCCTGTCGCTATGGCCCGAACAGATTGCCGATAATCCTCTTCCCCACAAAGGAGTGGTACGGCACCATCCGGTTCTTATGTCATTGATCATCTCAAGGCGATGCTGCACCATATCTGTGTAAGGCCATATCTTTTGGTTCGGGTATCGGGGGAGGCGTGCGTCTGCGTCAGCAAAAAAACCATTCGGATCTGTAAACATGTCTTCTCCAGTAGTCCATGAAGGACGGTGACATGCGGCACACCCTATTTGGGTGAATAATTCCTTTCCCTTTTTGACCTGAGGATTGTCGAGATTACGGGCGGCCGGCACTGCCAATCCGCGATGCCATATCATGAAATCTACATAATCGTCATCTGTCATTTCAACGGGAAGTTCCTTGTTCATAAGATAACCGTATATATCTTTCGCGACATCGCCGGTTTTGTTCCAGTCAGGAAAGTATGTATAGAATTTAGCTTGCACATCGGGATCGGCGGCAGCTTTTCTGGCGTATGCCTCTGTCATATAATGATAACGTCGGTCTCCACGCGTGACATTTGTGATATTCCATATCGCATTGGCACCGGCAGCGTCTTGAAGAGGTCCCCGGCTTAATGCGTAGGTGAACCGTTTCGGATGAATCGTGTTTCCATAAAGACTCGTCCATTCGCCATTCTGGAATATGGCTGGATTGATTCTTGCTCCATGCTTTTCCTCAAAAGCATACTGTGCTTTCAGGTCGTTGTCATCTATGGCATCAAGGAGCCCCGTGCCGTAGATCCCTATCGTTGATTCCAGCCGGACCACAAGGTCAGAATATTGAATCAGACGGCCTCCCACTTCGAGCGGAACGTAAAAAGCATCTTCCGGAATCTTAACTTCAGGATAGATAAGAGAATATGATTCCCCATCGGGAAATTTATTTCCCCATTCATCAGAATAAGGCAACCATGTGATTACAATTTTTTCCTCATCAAGCGGTGGCTTGAACGGCTCCACCGCTTTTGTCTGGGGCATACCTGTGAGAGATGACAGATATGTATCATTGCGGTCTGTCAGAACAAGCAGGTAGCCGTTACCCCAGTCATTCGCACGGTAGCGGTCCATACGTTTACCGTGTCCGTAACCGGGATGACAGGCTACACATGAAGATCTTACATACAGTGGACCAAGACCGTTGAACGGTTTTGTGCTTTGGTTATAAACGCGTTCAAAGAACATCTCACCATATTTGAATCGGTCTATCATTCCGGCAGCCTCTACAGCGGGTGTGGGATCTTCAAAAGCGGATGCGGATGTATTGAATGTAGTGCCCAGTTTACCACCCGAATAATACTCTTCACTCAGTTCTGTCGGATTTTCTTCACCATCAGGTACAGGTTCGTCATCGCTGCAAGAAACAGCGATGACGGCCAGTGTGGCAAAGAGTATGATATTACTCTTTCTCATTATGTTATGATTTTATTTTGACAATTGTATTTTGGCTTCAGTCAATACATCAGCAAGTTCCTTGCAGGCATCCATAGCTTCCCCTGCGGAGGCATCTGTATAGTATTGGACGAAAGGTGACTGCATCGCTGAAATTTTATCCTGCGCATTCTTGATTGCGTTTACAAGTCTTGTGTCAAGCGAGGGGTTTACTGATTTTATATAAGCATGTAGTGATTTGCTCTCGTCCCTACGTCCTTCAATACCTCCCATATAGGCATTTTCTACGCTTATCATATTGTCATGGAAGTCAATTATCGACTTATGGCTGTAGGGCGATTCAATATAGTTCATATCCTCACCGGTATGGGGTTTGCCAATTTTCTGGGTGCCAACTTCATCGGTGATGTCGATGCAACCGTCAACTATGGCTTCCATAGCATCAGTCCATGAGCGATATGTGCTTCCGGCTTGTCCCGCATTCAGCATGTTCCGGCTGTAGCTTACACCTGAATTGGCAAGAGTGTACGGCCATTCAAGTTCTTCGTCAACTTTTGCAAGGCGGTCCGCTTTTACGGCATTTTCACCACACCATGAGAGCTCAAGCTGATAGGTCTTATTCCTTAGATCACCCGCCACTGCTATAGCGTATGTAAGTTCGTTATCAGGAATTGCAGATGCTGATTTAGGTTCGCCGTTTGCAAATATGATATATTCAATACCATGGAAACCGAGAAGCTCGGGACCAAGATGCGCACCTGCCCAGGCATCACCGTCTTCTGCAGCGAGTGATGCAATGTGGCTGGCATTTGACATCTCGGCGACAAGACCGGCTCTGTCGAGAGGCCAGGAGTCGATATGGGGATCAATACCGAAGTCCGCTGCGGCACCGAAAAGGAATGCCTCGCTGCGTTCCCACCATTTACGAGCCTCGAGGAAAGATTCGCAGGCTTTACGGACACTTGCGTCTGTCTTATTTCCCTTGATGCTCTGCAGGTCAGTCACAAGCTGCTCCGCATTGTCAGCGAGATTATGGTACGTCACGTTGACCGTGTTGTCGAGATATTGTTTTGCTATGGTTGAGAAAGTTGCATCCTTCTCATTTGCATCTGGTGCATCAGGCCCGTCATTGTCGCTGCAAGATGCAAGCAACAGGCCTACGGCTATAGCCGGTAAAAATTTTTTTAACATGATTATTATTTTAATTATTTGATTTTATTCAAAGAAAAAAGCCTGCGTATGCCACTCCAATAGAAACCGAAGGCTCGTTATTATATTCCTTGTGCATAAATCGCTCGGAAAACTCGGCTTTAATGACAATTTGTTTCAACGGATAGTAATTAATGCCTGCCGCAATTCTGTGTCGCTCAGTCCATGTATATGTCGGAGCATTGACAGTTGGGATATACGCGTCGTAATACTCATAACGACCGAATAAATAGAGTTTGCTGTCGGGATTGGTTTTGCTGTGGAAAAGTCTTAATATGTCATATCCTGCTTCTGTTCCTGCCGTCCATGCCCCTTTTCCTACATGAGTACGCTTATACGGTGAAGAGGAGGATTGACCACGATTATACGCGGATATGATATCTGCATCCGACAAATGCCCATAATCAAGATTACCTCGCCATATCCAGCCGGAATTACGGTAGTCAAAGCCGAAAGAGCCAATAGCGACAGCTCCTTTGACATCCTTGTATTTACCGTTATCTGCCATAAGTGTGTTATTGAAAGCATGTCCATAATAGCCACTGACACTTAGTCTCAAACCTTTGACGGAATAGTTGTCAATGCGGGCGGCAACAGCATATTTGTTGGCCGGCGAAAACTCGAATGCACTTGCCGCGCCTCCGTTGATCCATCTGTCTTTTGAGAAATTCAGCGAGTTTAACCCTGCAAGGAACATAGCTTCGTAACGCCAAGATCCGGCGTGTCCCCACACTTCAATGCCAGTCTGATGCCATGTGCAAGGTATTATCTCATTTTCACCTTCAGGACGGTAAACGGTAAAAAACTCTGTCGGAAGATGGTGCATATTTGTTTCTCCGACAGGAACTACCATGTGTCCGGCACGAATATTTAGTTGTGGAAAGAATGTCTTCTGAATCCAAAACTGTTCAAGGGCGACTTCTCCGCCTCGCTCTATTTCCTGTTCAAATTCTCCTACTTCCTCAGGTTCTATCTCCACAGCACTTTCTACTCCGCCATGTTCAAATTCAATTTCTGAACCGAACGACCAACCTTTACCAAAGTCGTACCCTATCATGACAACAACGTGGGGAATGTCAAAACGACCATGACTTGGAACATTACGATAATCAGCGGCATGGCTGTATCTGTTTACATTGTCACTGAAAAAGTTACGGGTATAGGCTACTTCCCCGTAACCGCCCAGACTAAGCCTGGATGCGAAGCCGCTTTTCAATTTGGGTATAGCCGTAACAGTATCTGTTTGGGAGACACCTTCGGCTGCAACTGTCGATGTGCATCCTAAAAACAATCCTGTAGCGATTGTAAAATGTAAAATTATATGGCGCATTGGTTTATTATTTTTTCGGTCGCAAAATTACAGCCTTTCGTATAACCAAGAAATACCTAAATATTGGAGAATTACGCCGTTAGTTTATGTGTAGTTATCCTAAAAATAGGATATGCTGATAAAGCATATACTGCATTGAGAGTGTTGCAGATAAATGACTTGGCGGTTTTTTCACTATTTTTAGGTATGGTGTATTTACGCATTGGCAGTAACTTTGCAGCGGAATTTATCACGTTTCTTGGAAGCAGCAGATATGATTAAGACATCAGCTACATATACCGCTTCCGACCGTATCCGTGACATCATTGAAGATAACGGTCAGTTGCTTTTGATGCTCAACCGTTTCGAAGTTCCGTTCGGATTCTACGGCAGTCACATTCCTATATTTTGGATTTCAGTTTGCCGAACATAAGGGATATACTTATCAAAGGTGTACATCAGCCGCAGCTTGACAACGTGGCTTTACTTATAATAAAGTTCTTTGATGAGTATATGGAAGAAGTCCATAATCACATGGACTATGAGGATAACGTTGTCTTTCCATATGTGGAGCAATTACAAAACGGTATTGTTCCTCCCGAATTTAAGATTGATGACTTCGCCGACCATCACGACAGTGTAGTCTCAAAGCTCAATGAACTTAAAGACATATTCTTGCAGCATTATACACTTCCCAACACTCATCTGTTGAGTAATGCCCTTCTTCTTATTTCCGAATGTGGGAAAGATCTTGTATCTCATTGTGAAATTGAAGACCGATTGCTCGTTCCTTCCGTCAAAAAATTGGAGTCAACAGTAACCAGCAACGCTAAGAACAAAAAGCAGACGAAGGCACAAAACCATTCTGATGAAAGGTTTGAGACTCTGAGCGAGAGAGAGAAAGATATAATCCAGCTTGTATCCCACGGATTATCCAATAAGGAGATTGCCGATAAGCGTTGCCTGTCATTCCATACGATAACGACCTATCGAAAGAATATTACCTCAAAACTAAACATTCACTCTTCAGCAGCCCTCACGATATTTGCCATCCTCCACAATATAGTTGACCCTAAAGAAATCGACTTGAAATAACAAGTCCGAGATTTTGTAGTTTGAAGTAAAATCGCTTTCTTTGCCGACATAAACATAATCATTGAACCCAAAGGTCATACAGTATTAATATCCTGTTCCATTTGAGCCTTTATCTTTCCCATTCGTTCCTTTTTGACAGCCGGACTGTTTCCTACAAATAAAATCCAGTTTTGTTACCCACTTGTTATCTATTGCTGATTTTACAATCACAATTGATGATATACAACACTATGCTTTGTTGCTTTATTTTCAAGGGAGAAAAACAAAATATTTTGTTTCTCAAAAAATCTATGAGACGTTTCTACATCATCAATGGGGTGAAGGATATCTTTCGTATGATGATATAATTTACTTTGCTATCAAACTTACTCAGAGATGTCCTCATATATTTAATTTTCTTATTGCGAAGTTTCCATATTTCTTTATCGATGAATTCCAAGATTCAATACCTCCAATCATAGATTTAGTTAAGGAAATGGCTCATTACGGATGCATTGTTGGAGTCGTAGGAGACAAAGCACAAACCATCTACGATTTCATTGGCGCGTCACCGATGCTTGTCAAGCTGATTATGAAGTCAATCTACAAGCAGAACAAGCG
>CAQFOZ010000063.1:11614-12374 GCA_948788915.1 uncultured Muribaculaceae bacterium
GATGTCGATTATGTCAGCTTCAAGATTGTGGATAAGAAGGTTATCAAGCGTACCACGATGCAGGAACAGGTACTCGAACCGCTCCGCGCCCAGAACTATGTGACGGTGGTACATGGCAAGTCCTCCGAAAGAACGGTATTTGCTCTGGAGAAATTCACAATTCCTGACGACAAGCAGCCTGTTATCGAAGTCGCCGAGAAAGAAGGCGGTCGCTATCAGTCCTTCGTGGTCGAGAACGAGGATATTGTGAGAGCCAATGTGATTGATGAGTTATCCATTCAGTAAATCCCAAAATCCAGACTAAAAATTATGAGAAAAGCGATAATGATAATCGCTGCCATGCTTGCCTTGTTCGCAGGGCAGGCAATGGCCCAGCGATGCCTCCCCGGTATGTCGGCAGTTGAAGTCAAGGCTGACATGGCAGACGGTTTCTATACCGGTAAGTCCCGCGACTGCGGTTATGACCTCGGAGTGTTCTACTCTGTATTTACAGGGAGCCACGGCAATACATGGTCTTTCGGTGGAGAATATCTCCAGACTTTCAAGCCCTACGGTGAGAAAGGTCGTATCCCGGTGGCACAGTTCACAGGAGAGGCAGGATATAATCTCCATATTGTCAGCGACTACTCGATGACTTTCCATCTTTACGGCGGCATATCCGCACTTGCCGGATATGAGACGATCAACTGGGGTAAGAAAACACTGTCCGACGGCTCGACGCTCCATGACGGCGACAACTTTATCTATGGCGGTGCGCTCA
>CAQFOZ010000064.1 GCA_948788915.1 uncultured Muribaculaceae bacterium
CCTTCAGATAATGGAATCTTGCTTTTAAGGAGTCAACCTTGAGGTCGGACGGATCTATCGCCTCCAAAATAGCCAATGCGCTGTCCGGATTGCTTTCCATCAGTTGGTCGGCCAGACTAATTTCTTTGTCTCGTCTTACCTCCGACTTCGAGCACGAAGCGAGTATGACAATGAATAATAGCACATATATTATTTTTCTCATTTTCAATTTCGGTATGAGACTTATTATTTATATTATAACGCTCTCATTGTCTATCTCATTGTCTAAATAGATAATATAGGTCATTTTAGTTCCAACTCAATGTCCTCTATTGATGGCAGGGAACTCTTGAATTCGTCGGAGATGAATTTTGTTAACTGAAATTCTGCCACTCCGATTGGTTGCGATGATGATTCAAGGGCATATTGGGCAAGTACATTATCTTTATCCTTGCATATCAGCAAACCAATAGTAGGGTTGTCCTGTTCTGTCTTCAGCAGATGATTTACCGCCGTCATATAGGTTCCGAGTTGCCCAATATCCCCCGCTCCGAAGGTCCCGGTCTTGACTTCTATAACACAATAAGCGTGCAATTTTATGTTATAAAACAGTAAATCAATGAATTGTTCAGTATGCCCTACTTTGAGACGATACTCTTCCCCAACGTAAGCAAAGCCGGATCCAAGTTCGAGAAGGAAACGGGATATATTTGACATTAAAGCCTTTTTCAGTTCCCGTTCCTTATAAGGCTCGGTCATTTCGGTAAAGTCGAAGATATACGGGTCTTTAGTCAGTTCCTGAGCAAGGTCGCTATCGGGAGCGGGCAACAAGCGGGAGAAACTCGTCAGAGCTTTGCCTTGACGAAGATGCAGACTCGTGTCGATAAATGATTTCAACACATTCCGTGACCAACCACCTTCAACTATTTTATGCACATAGAATAATGCGGTTTCCCGTTCTCCAGTCTCAAAATATTTATCTATCAGTGTTCGATGATGCCCCCAAGGAACAGAAAAAATAAAATCGCCCACAGCTTGTGGGCATATTTTAGATTCAGAATTGCCAACAAGTTGTGGTCAATTTGCAGAATCCTCACTATAAAGAAAGTAGCCAGTTCTTCTGATAATACTTTAGCACACCCACATCCGGGCATATCCCAAATTTACTTTTAATCTATATCCAATTGTTCTGCAGACGCTTGACAGCAATAGATTCGGTCAGAACCCGAATAAACTCCTGCATGGAGTGCTTGCAGTAGGCTCCTTTTAATATATGGACACAGCCTGCCATTTGGTTGTCCGGGACATCAAGTGGCACAGCCTTTACATCACGAACATCATATATGGAGTCTTCTGCCAAAACGGTAACAAGGGAAGACTGGCGCACAAGCCTTAACAATGTGTTTACTTCATTCAACTCTATACGGATCTTGAGGTTATTATAACTTGTTATGATGCTGTCCAAAGCGTTACGCGCCTGTAAGCCCTTAGAAGGAAGCGCGAGTTCATAATTTTCAAGTTCTGCTACTGACACCTTATCCCTTGAGGCGAGAGGGTGGTTGTTGCCTACTATCACCGACAAGGAATTCTGAAACAGTATATGGGACTCTACATCGGGCAAAGACTGAACAGGTTTGAAAGCGAGAACAAAATCAATTTCCCGCTTGGCAAGCAGCTCCATAAGTTCGTTCATTTGCTTATACACTATATTCAGTTTTATCCCGGGATACATCTTCATAAATGAAATAACCGATTCAGTAAGAATGGGACTAAAAGAATGAGTGACACCGATATTAAGCGTTCCGGTTAACAATTTTTGCAAATCCCGGACGCGATCAGCACAAGCTCCAGCCTCGTGTATGGTTCTCAAGGCAAATGGAAGAATAGACTCCCCCACTTCAGTCAGACGTATGGAATGGCTGTTACGGATAAAAAGCTGTGTCCCCAATTCATCTTCCAACTGTTTTATTTGCTGAGAAAGCGAACTTTGGGCAATATTCAAAGTTTTTGCAGCATCCGAGAAATTTAATGTTTCTGCGGCTTTGACGAAATATCTTAATTGTCTTAGTTCCATTATAATGCAAAATTACTGATATTTTGGCTATCTTGTGGCTGAAAACGAAAGTTTCTTAAAAAGATATATCGGTATCGTTGCCCCGATTACCATACCTAAAATAATAAACGAACATGTAAGACCATTATATGCAAGCAGATAAAAATAATGACCGAAAATCTCTTCTCGAGTGTGAAAAAGACATGAAACCAATGCCTCTATCGTACGGTATGCGTACATTCCCGGAATCATAGGCAGCAAAGCCGGAAAAAAGCAGACCTCTGCCGGACATTTTATACGGGGTGCCAGCAACACGGCAAATACACCGATAGCAAATGAAGCCACCGTACCGGCAAGGATGATATGCATGCCTCCAAATTCCGGAAGTGTTAACACATAGCGTATTGCATGACCCGAAGCAGCAATCAAAGCACAAGCAAGATAAGCGCGGCGGGGAGTATTGCTGATGCTTGAAAAACCGATGGCAGCTATCGCAGAGAACAGTCCATCCTCAAAAATATTTATAAACACGTCGCTCAACATAAGTCTACTATAACCATTTTAAACCAAATAACATCATTCCTGCACAGAGTCCGACAGAAAGACAGACCGTGAGTATGGCGGCATCCATAAAACGACTGAATGCACATAGATAATGTCCGTATATCATGTCGCTGACCGAATTTATATATAGCACACCCGGAACAAGATACAACACACTCGTGCCAATTGCTATTTCCGGTGTCGCACCTATATTGAAAACATCTCCCCCCGCACTAAGGGCCGCAGAGAAAAAGGAGGCACAAAGAAATGCAAGCCGGACATCGCACCGGTCTTCGAGCATGATTTGTTTAATTTTATACCCTGCCAATGTTGAAACAAATACTATCAACATCGCAACAAAATCACCTCCGAAGAGCCTACAAAATGCCGCATTAGCAAAACTTGTCAAAACAAGTGTCTCCAACTTCCCTGTTGGTTTAGATTCTCTAAGTCGTTCAAATCGTTTTAACGCGGTGGATAAATCAAGTTGATTGTCTTCCACTTCCCAGCTCAGACTACTTAGTGCTGCATTCAAATTGAAACTTATGCCACAGCTTGCTGTCTTACGCAATGCGACCACAGCACATGTCCTGTCTGTATCCCATACGGAAACCTCTACATGAGCAGGCATTATACAGATATCAAAATTAACTCCTAAAGCTTTGGCAATGCGACCGGTATTTTTCTCTATTCTTATACTTGTGGCACCACACCCCCACAGTAGCGACGCATATTCGGCAAGGAAAGCAGAGGTTTGTTGTAAGACTGTGTTCTCCCCCGCTTCCTCAAACTTACAAATCCTCAAAATATTCTTCATCGTCAACATCTCCCGGAATAAACAAGATCTCTTCTTCCATACCGATTTCAAAAAGGGGCTTTGATTTATGACCGCGACGGTGGCATTCGGTATAATACCTTTCTACCGCCCGAAATATAAATGCACACAACAGCACTCCCGCTATTATGCACCACGTAATCATTGAATTGCTCATAAACTTTTGCTTTTTATTCTTTTCACCGCAAAAGTATGACAGCTCAAAAAAATGTGGAAACAATGAGCAAGGGATCTTCCTATTTCAGCCATAGGCAAAACAGATTATCAATGGCCGACATCATACGACATCATAATTATATTCTCCCACAATCATACATCCGTTATTCAGAATCCAAAACCTATGACATCCGATAATCACCACATAATACTCAATCGAATCGTACGCACCACCCACTCTATTAAACTCGACGAAGAAAATATGAGCAAGAAGAAACGCTCATCAAACAAATAACCTGAGATAAAATTGACCCTGTCCGTCAAGGCTCTGTGGGGGCTAAATTAAAAAACAGGGGAGAATTGCGACTAAATTTCCACATATCCAATACTTTACAGAAATTATATATACGTCTAATTATATTTTTAAGTTGATTCATATAATTTTGATAATAAAATTAACAAACTATGCACCCCGTTTTTTAATAAAAAAATCAATTTATGCCCCTCCCCCATAATTTCATCTATATAAATTGGTTCTTCCATAATATCCGCATTAATATCAGCATTAACTTTTAAAGGGTCTTCATTAAATGAGAAATAGAGGTCATTATAATTTTGACCTATTTTATACCAATGTTTTCCCTTTCTTTCATAGTAGAGTGATAAAGGGTCATTAGTTATACACCTGATTATTGAATAAGTCTGATTATTGTATTTACTTGAACCTCCATTATACATTACTGATTCGTTTGCAATTATGCTTTCAGAAATGGAATAAGCAATGTTATAAATTATTTCATATTGTTCTTTTGAAATATGATGACCTTCTTCATAAAATAATGGCAATTTATCTTTTTCCCAATATCCACCAGGAAACTCAAAGTTAAATGACGTTGGCGAAGATTTTATTCCTGTTAAATAGACACATTCTCTCCCGTTACGGTAAAAAAAATCAGCCTTGAAAAGATAGTATTCTATCCCGTCAAATGAAATTGCATAATTAGTTTTTATAATTTCATCCATATTTCGATTAAACTGTAAAATTATTCTCGTAAGTTCGGCAAATACGCAAAATTCCGCCTTGTAAACGACGATAATTAGGCATATTTAAGATAAGCGTACTACGATAAACCAACATTCTGATTGTAAAATCACCTTGTAGTCTCATATAGGGAAATCCGTGACACTGACAGCATCCATTAAGCCTTTGGTTTCAAAATGGACATCTCTACTTAGCCCCAGATTCATCTTCTCATCGAGACATACATGTATCTACGAATCTGTCTGGTCTAAGCCAACAATTGTAAAGTATTCAAAATCTATGTGGGCAGAACTATCTGCGCCAGTAGCTGTAATTGTTCGTTTTCCATACCGCAAAGTTTAATCTGACTTATGTGTATGAAAAATATATCCCCACTGATTTCCTATTGACCCCTCATTTCTGCCGCCATTGACAAGCGTTTGTATTCAGGCTCTTGTGTTCAAAACGTGGGGAATCCTACGACTCCCGATAATATCCACGCCAAAAACAACTGAGCCATCGCCAAGACTGGCAACGGCTCGATCTCATAAGGGGTATAAGGGGACACCGCGCCTTCTTCTTACCGGAGTGCGACTACTAAAAATTTTTAGAGATTTTTGAAAATATTCGGATACGCTTTCTTCATTGACGCAAAATCGTAATAATCAATTACCGCGTATTCTTTGGCCCTTTCAAGAGAAATCATGCCATTGCTTAATTTCCATGTAAGCACGAGTCGCCCGTTATAATCCTTGTACTCGGTGTAATTCCCATATTTTGCAACAAGAATAGCGCGTAGCATATCAAAACCTGTTAGTACCCATGTGCCATAGTCATCTTCAAATGACACTTGCACACTGCAAGCAATGTTTGATTTTTTTGGTAGGTTGACGTTCGGTGAATATATTATACACTTTTTCACGCCAACTAGGTTCGCAAGCGAATCGCTCATCGACTTTGTTTTATTGCTGAAATCAGTAACGCTTATGCCAAATGGAACGCCACAAAAGGTTAATCCTTTTTGAGTTGTTGCAGTCTTTGTGGTTTGGGCAAGGCTTACAACAGGCATTAGAAATAAAAGGATAGTTAATATTTTCTTCATACTTTCTTTTGTTATGTTATTTCGTTTTGTGCATTATTATTGCCTTATGTACGTTTTGACTTGGTATGTGCATCGACCCTGTTAAAACAAAAGCGCAGACTTCCGTCATACGCTATCTTGGCTCACCACAAGCCATAATCAAATATGAGAAAGCCCGCGCCATATGGCACGAATCTCAATTTGATTATTATAGCTCGTTACATTCCGAGGTGGTGATTCAGAGGCGCATTGAGCTAATATGTAAGGGTGCAATACCCCCAAAAGAATACTGCACCACGAATTTAGTCATATTTAACCAATTGACAAAAAATTGTCACAGAATATTTTTTATAATGCGATTGATGTAGCAATAAAACGATGGTCGCCCTTGCAGTGCCAAACTTAACACTATTTTTTGGCTGAATATCGTCACCTACCTCATATTATAGAAAATAGTCTTATCAGTATTTTGGATGTCTGGCGCCACACAGGAAAGTTCAGTACACAACAATGCAATAATATGAACTTAGAGTTGTTTAATTCTATTTTCCAAATGTAAATCTAATACCCATATTAAGGTTAAAATTCAAGGGTTTTTCTTTATAAATCGTCTGAATAGAAGTCCCGTCATTGAAATAGTAGCCAATCCCAGGTTCAACAAATATACCCATAGAATTCACAATGTTGCACTGCACGCCTACAGATGCATTGACAGACCATTGCATAGGCTTCTCTTGCAAGCTCTTGGATTCCGAACCTTTCTTCTGATTGTCAAGAATAAATTCTTTATCAAGTTTCGCTGAGACACATTTCTCCGCAAGCACTCCGGCCGAAGCATACAAATCCAATATTTTCCACGAATACGCCCTATATTTAAGGCTTAGTGGGATACCTATATAATGCAACTTCTGTTCTCCCGAATAATAATGGCTATCGCTACCTTCTTTAATATCCGAGACAAGATTTGTATAACTCAATCCTGTTTCTATGCCCACTCTTTTGCTGAAATTATATGTAAAAGCAATTCCAGCTCTTATCGGAAGGCGATGTCTGATGTCTGTTTCGATGTCTTTACCCTTATTAAAGACAAGAATACCTAACAGGGGATTATCTTCCCAATCTGATTCATCGGGACCGATTCCAGCAAATGTATCAACTTTTGAATTGTAATTCAGTGCTGTTCCGGTTCCCCCTGAACTATATATGGAAACGGATACTTTACTTGAGGATGAAACTTTGGGATGAACTGACGCTATATAATTATTATAAGCTTCAAATGGAAAACTTTTCTTTTCAATACGCTCTCTTACCGCCGAGGAGTCATTCGGGTTAACCGGTTTGTCTTTAACCGCGTATTGCTTGTCTAAGTTTTCTACACACTGATTATCTGCTATTGCCACCTGCTGTTCCGTTTCCGCAGGCAAAACGGAAGATTCCATGCCGGAAGATTGTGCAGGAATTCTGTTTTGAGCAATTAGATTCTCAGACGACATCCCGGACGTATTATTGTGTGCAACTCGTTTTTGCTGATGATTTTCCAAACCGACACCATAATTATCCGTTTTTTTCGTCAGCAATGGTGTCTCAGACACATTCTGTTTTATTTTGAATAAATAAACACCCACAGATATGACAACTGCAATCATTGCGGCAACGGCGATACTCCGTTTTACCCATATCATCACAGGACTTTTCATAGAACGGGGAATTGATGAAGTTTCAGCCCGTTTTGCTTCTATATCATTCCATAGATTTTCCGGCTCATCAATTTCATAGTCAGACATTCGGTCATGGACTTTATGTAGCCAATCTTCATTCATAATAGCATATGGGTATTAAGAGTTATATTGCCTGATTCTCGTTGCAAGTAAAGATTTTGCTCTATGCAACTGTGAGGCAGAGGTGCTCTCTTTTATATCAAGTAATTTTGCAATTTCCTTATGACTTTTATTTTCAATAACATACAAATTGAATATTGTTCTATATCCGTCAGGAAGTTTACATATCAAATCGAATAATACTGATGAAGGCAGAGCGTCTACATCTGGTTCTTCATCGGGTTGATCATGGTCTTGTTCCGATATTTCAACAAACTCAAGACGTTTGTTTTTTTTTAAAAATTTTAAAGTTTCATTGACGGTTATTTTTGTTAACCATCCTTTCAAAGAACCTTTACCACGGTATTCAAATAAGGCAATATTAGAAAAAATCTTTAAGAAGCTGTCTTGAAGAATGTCTTTTACATCCTCTTTATTACCGACATAACGGGAACATATGGCTGTAAGATACCGTATATATGTCGAATATACCGTCCTCATAGCCATATCATCGCCTTGTTTGACAAGGCAAAGAAGCTGTTGCTCGTCGTCAGTTTCTGTTGACACCACCAGATTTTTGGTTTATAAAATGGCTCAGGAGAAGCGGGTGTAAAAACAATCCGTTTCTCCTTCGCCAATAAGGGTTCGGTGAATTATTACTTTATTGTAACGGAGATTGTTCCAGTTTTCTTGTTATTGTCTGTGACTGTTATAGAGGTGCTTCCTGCCTTTATACCCTTTACAGAGATTTTGTCGTCTGTCACCGAGGCTGAAGCTATTTCCGGATTCTCTACAGTTACAGTATAAGGGCTTTCGCCACCGGTTACTGTCACAATTTCTTCCATATCAATATCCATTGACAACTCAGTTTTATCAAACACGAGGCCTGGAATAGCAACAGTAACGGCTATTTCGCCTTTAAGACTCATAGCATCAGTAACAGTGATAGTAGTTGTGCCTTCTTCAACACCGGTAATAGTAATCGTATTGTCATCCACACTTGCCGTAGCAATTGCTTCATCGCCAGATATTACAGTGAAAGGAGCGGACCCTTCACTGACGATTACAGAAACGGCATCGCCCGGAGCAACTTCTACTGCAGCAGGATCAAATTTAAGTTCAGGGTCTTTGGGTTCATCATCATCGCAAGATGTCACCGCCATTGCGAACACACAGGTCAGCATTGCAGTGGAGAGTTTGATAAATTTAGTAAATTTCATTGTTGTTATTCATTTATTGTTAAAACTTTTTCTCGAGAGCTCTCATCTTATTAAATCTTCCTTTCGCAAAACCTTGCATCAGAAAGATATTATTTTTTTATTATTTATTCTATATATTTGGAGTACAAAATGTTATTTAAATCCATTTCTTGTTTTAAAGGACGCATTTTTATTTCAAACACGGTTGATTTGTCTCCTGAAAATGAATTCCATTTAAGTTTTATTTTCGCAATATCAGAATCTGCTCTCGGCAGTTTGTTAAGATTAAACGCGATCAAAGCGTCTCCCCAGCGCCCATTTTCATCTCCATTAGCATCATGTCTTAATTCAAGTTCGTAAGGATCTTCGGGATTAGTACCCGACACGAGGTTAAGAACATGAGTGGCATGCGTATCCCCCCAGAGAGTACGGATTCGCAACGTAAGATAACCGTCTTCTGCCACAGTAACCCAATCATGCACTATTTCAACAGGGTCGTCGCCATACATTATTCCATCCTGTTCTCCAAGAGTTTCTACCGGCAGTTTGGTTCGGATACTGTCAAGCCAGTTAACCTCGACATTTATCACTTTCTTATCTTGTAAAGATGCATTCGCTTCCGTATAATTAACAAGCGCTCTGACTTCTTTTGTCCCGAAAGGAGAAGTCTTCAGGTTAGTGGGAACTAACTGTGTATCGTCGTCAAGTTGCATTATAAAACTACCGTCGACATTAGGGCATACTGTAACAAGTGCCGTCGGTCTCAGCAACTCGGATGAATCGTTGTCATTGTCACATGACGGGAGCATCATAAGCAACACTGCTCCGACTACAGAAAATAAAAGATGTTGTCTTGCCATATAATTGTTATTTTATTGGTTATTCTATTATATCAAATCCGATGATATAAAAAATCTTGCATCCAACACCGCTTTTTCTTACAGTTAATTTTCATTTTGTTTTATAGCCACTGTGTTTCAGACCTATGGGTATCTTTATAAAAGAAATCATTCCAATTTAATACCCCAAGACACTTGTTTTATCACCATATTAGAATTAAATGGTGTCAAATAAAAGGGCACTCATGCGGCACATATGTTTTACCATGTGTCCTATTTTATACACCGGGACACTCACCGGCGGCAATATAAGTCTGCAGATCCTTGTCTCCCCTTCCGGAGAGATTGACAACAACTACATCGTTGGGGCGGCACACAATCTTCGGCAGTGCGGCCAGCGCGTGTGCGCTCTCCAGTGCGGGGATAATTCCCTCTGAACGCGCAAGCAGCGCGGCAGCGGCAATCGCCTCCTGATCTGTGACTGACAGCACCTCCATTCTCCCGGAATCGGCCAACCATGCCATGAGCGGTCCGACTCCTGGGTAGTCGAGACCCGCCGATATGGAATAAGGCTCTGCTACATCTCCATCAGGGGAACATATTACTTTTGAGAGAGCTCCGTGCAATACACCTTTTGAGCCGCAAGTAAGAGTCGCGGCATGCATACCGGATTCCACACCATGTCCGGCCGCCTCGACGGCAACGAGCCGTACCTGCGGAATGTCAAGAAAATGATAAAACGCTCCGGAAGCGTTGCTTCCACCCCCGACACAAGCTATCACACAGTCGGGGTATTCACGCCCTGTGGTTTCCCGGATCTGACGAGCACATTCTTCACTTATCACCGACTGGAAAAAGCTAACCATCTCAGGAAACGGGTGCGGACCGACAGCGGATCCGATGAGATAGAAAGAGTCATGACGCCGCTCTACCCATTTTGCAAACGCAAGATCCACGGCATTGCGAAGCGTAGCCCCACCGGCATCCGCCGCAACAATCTTCGCACCAAGCATCTTCATTCTCTCCACATTAGGCTTCTGCCGTTCTATATCTGTAGCGCCCATAAACACCGTACACTCCATGCCCAGCAACGCACACACTGTAGCAACAGCAACACCGTGCTGTCCGGCTCCGGTCTCGGCAATAATCCTTTTTTTACCCATTCTTTTTGCCAGCAGTGCCAAACCTATGGCATTATTGATCTTGTGGGCACCGGTATGGTTCAAATCTTCGCGTTTGAGAAAAATCTCCATCCCAAACATTTGGCTGAGATTACGGGCATGTGTAAGAGGTGTAGGGCGACCTACATAGTCAACAAGCAATGAGCGGTATTGATTCATAAATTCCGGATCGTCAATTGCATCGTAATATGCCTGTGAAAGCTCATCGAGCACTGATTTTAGTTCTGCGGGCACAAAAGCTCCGCCATAATTCTTTCCATTTCCATAGAAACCCTGATTGTCTACGGGAAGTTTCCCGTGATTGTAGTAATTTTTCATAAATATATGAATTTTGATGTTAGACATATGCACAAAAAAAATCCATCTCCCGAGGCACTAAGCCTGAGCGATGGCACATATCCTTATACAGTCGGTAGTCGGAACAGCGATGTGAATATCACATCAGCGACGAGTAGCATTCAGAAAACCCGTGCCATCGGAACAACTGCCGACGCCACCAACAATATCTTGTTATTTCATGTATGCTATTCATACTGCAAAATTAAGCATTGCATCTGAAACCGACAAATATTTTCAAAACAATTCCAATTTGCAATTTCAACCTAATCCCGGCTCTTCAGGTCATAAAACGGTTCCTCTATTCCCCTATTTATCCGTAAGATTGGCCTAGATTCAAGAACGAAGTGCAAAAATTTCCGTACTGAATAGCCCAATATTTT
>CAQFOZ010000065.1 GCA_948788915.1 uncultured Muribaculaceae bacterium
TCTAATATTATGATACTCTATTGTCCACTCAGAAAATGCTTGTAATTCTCCATTAAAGAAGCGGGAAACTTTGACCTCCGTACGGTAGGCTTCGTTTACTGTATATTCCATGCGATAGGTATATATTTTTCCATCTTTGTTTTCCGAAACCTCAGTCAGAAGGTTCCTTGATTGTCTTCCCATCAAGCCAAAGCATGGAAGAAGCCTCGAAACATCTCCGGCAGCAAAATCATAAGTCTCCAGATCAATAGGCAATATCCAGTTCAGGTCAAATGAAAGGTGACGGTTCCTCAACCTGTTGTCGGCATACTTCATAATTACCGTGGCATTATCGCGGTTGCTGACAATGCGCTGTAAATTGCCGTCAACCCATGTAAACATCGACTTCTCCCAAAATTGAGGGTTAGGGTTCTCCTCTCCGTTACGTGTAGAAACTATGTAGTTTTCAGCAGAATAATCTGCATCCCATTCAATTGGACGATCATCTCCTGTACCCCAATATGAACCTTTGACGGCAAGACCGTTTTGGAATTCTACAGAATGTTCTTCTGTCTCTATTTCCTGTTTCATTGACGGATAACTTGTTCGTTCAAGTTTCCCATCTATTTTCAAGGAACAGTTAACACCGAAATTTTCGGGCCAATGAAAAGTCAACACCTGATTTGAAATCTCATACTCATCTTGTCCACCGCCATAGTCATCCCGATACTCCATTGTCATCAAGGCTGGTCGAGATTGAGAAAATGCGACTTCGCCTACGCCATTCTCATAAATCACTTCATATTTAGTTTCATACTCCTGTTCCGGCACGCCACTGGGATTAATGTAATACGGACGACATATTGCGATTATCTTGCCCTCATTGGTTGAGACTTGAGAATCTTCCTCATTGGTTTGAGTCACTGTCACAATTACTTTCTCAGACTCACACACGATTACGATGTAAGCCGTGCGGGATTTTCCAGTTGCATTGTATGCCATCTGAAAATTAATCATCCACTTGCCGTCGTCCTGAAATGGATAATCAATTGTTAACCAATCCACATCCGAGTGGGAGCCCGAAGCATCCTGCGAGACATAGGCACTTACTGGACTCTGAGCAACGACTGTGATTTGTCCGGATGTTTCATTAGCGGCATAGGAAACAGATGCCGGCTGATCCTTGGGCAAAGATATTATGCCGGGATCATCCTCCGGATTCGAGCAAGAGGGAATAGCGACACACAGTACAGCCATAACTAACATGCACAGAGTCATCTTGATTTTACTGTTATTTTTAACGCGGGTTTGGGATAGTAAATTTTTCATTATGTTTGGTATTTAATGGATACAAAAAACGTGGACTCTGCTTAATTTGTTATCCACGTATCGCCAAACACGCTGCAACCAAACAAGTAAAAGCCCACGCTATAAGCGTGAGCATTAACTTTTACTTCTGGTTGCTATTCTAAAACTGGCGATTTTGGATAACCGAAATAAAGCTAACGCTTTTTATGAATTATGTCTGTTTATGCTTATTTCCTCATTGAATAATTAGTTTTATTATCTAAGTAGTTGAGAAAAAATTAAGCGATATATGTATTGTTTTAATCTTGAACTATAAAACTCGATCTTTTTAGTTGCTTTTGGTTTGTCGTTCAGTCGCATATGAGCATATGCTCCTTCGCTCCGCGCCAAAATCGACTTAAAAATCTCTTCGTTTTATATGTTCATTAATTTATCTCAACTACTTATTATGAACCAATGGAATCCCATCAGAAGTTTATGATATAGTGCAAATCTACAAATAATTATTAAAATATGCAATATATATTCAGGGGGACTGACGTGTTATCGGCAGCCCCCCTGAATGTAATATACAAATTATTTCAATTAAGCATTGATGTCAACCTCAACTGTTTCCGCGTCAATTACAGCCGGATCATCAGTAACCTGTAAAGCTTCATACTCCTCCTTATTGGCTACTACAAGTTTATTGTATTCGCGCAAACCGGTACCGGCAGGAATAAGGTGACCGCATATCACATTTTCCTTCATACCCTCAAGAGTATCAGTCTTACCATTGATAGCTGCCTCATTAAGCACCTTGGTAGTTTCCTGGAACGAAGCGGCGGACATAAAGCTCGATGTCTGTAATGCCGCACGGGTTATACCCTGAAGAATTTGTTCTGAAGTTGCAGGTACTGCATCGCGAACCGTCATTATTCTCAGATCCTTGCGTTTCAACGAAGAATTCTCATCACGGAGTTTGCGGACAGTAATAATCTGACCGGCAAGATAGTTTGTACTGTCACCGGCATCGGTAATTACCTTCTTGCCCCAGATATTATCATTCTCCTCCATAAACTCACGCTTGTCGACTACCTGTTGCTCAAGGAAGCGGGTGTCACCCGGATCAATAATGTTAACCTTGCGCATCATCTGGCGGACAATTACCTCAAAGTGTTTGTCGTTTATCTTCACACCCTGCATACGGTACACATCCTGAACCTCATTCACGATATATTCCTGGACAGCAGTCGGGCCCTTGATATTAAGGATATCACTTGGAGTAATGGCTCCGTCGGAAAGAGGTGTGCCGGCACGCACGTAGTCATTCTCTTGTACGAGTATCTGTTTTGACAATGGTACAAGATATTTCTTCTCCTCACCGAGTTTGTTTGTAACACTGATCTCACGGTTACCACGTTTGATCTTTCCAAACTTGACTTCACCATCGATTTCACTGACAACAGCCGGATTTGACGGGTTACGAGCCTCAAACAGCTCGGTAACACGAGGAAGACCTCCGGTGATATCGCCCGCAGAACCAGCGGCTCGAGGAATCTTCACAAATACCTGACCTGGCTTGAGTTCATCACCATCCTCTATCATGAGGTGTGCGCCAACAGGCAGTGAATAAGAACGAACGAGCTCTCCCTTGTCGTCATAAACCTGAGCTGCCGGAACCTTTGTACGATCCTTGCTCTCGATCATGATCTTTTCACGCAACTGAGTAGCCTCGTCTGTTTCGACGCGGTAGGTAACACCCTCCTCTACATTCTCAAATCGGACTGTACCACCCTCCTCAGACACGATTACGGCATTGAACGGGTCCCATTCGCAGATCATATCACCGGGCTTCACTGTATCACCATCCTTGAAGAAAAGTTTCGAACCGTAAGGAATGTTGGCATTTACAAGTACTATTCCAGACTTTGGCTCAACTATTCTCAATTCAGCCATACGGCCTACTACAATATCAACACCATCGGCATCTTTGATAGTACGGAGTTCTTCGATCTCAAGTCTACCGTCATAACGCGACGTCACATCTTTTACAGCAGTTACGTTACCGGCGACACCACCGACGTGGAATGTACGAAGAGTAAGCTGTGTACCCGGCTCACCGATTGACTGTGCGGCAATCACACCTACAGCCTCACCCTTCTGAACCATTCTGTGGGTTGAAAGGTTTCGTCCATAGCATTTCGCACACACACCCTTCTTGGATTCGCAAGTAAGAACTGAACGGATCTCTACAGACTCGATAGGTGATTTCTCTATCCTGTCTGCAATTGCCTCTGTGATCTCTTCTCCGGCATGTACAATTACATCATCCGGATTAAACGGATCCACAATATCATGAACAGAAACACGACCCAATATTCTTTCGCTCAAAGAAGCCACAACCTCTTCGTTGTTCTTGATTTCAGTGCAGACAAGACCACGAAGTGTGCCACAGTCTTCTTCATTGATAATCACATCATGAGCCACATCGACGAGACGACGTGTAAGATAACCGGCATCGGCAGTTTTAAGCGCGGTATCAGCCAAACCCTTACGGGCACCGTGGGTAGAGATGAAGTATTCAAGTACTGACAATCCCTCCTTAAAGTTGGCAAGAATCGGGTTCTCAATAATCTGACCGCCCTCTGCTCCGGCTTTCTGAGGTTTCGCCATAAGTCCACGCATACCGGAAAGCTGACGGATCTGGTCTTTAGAACCACGGGCACCAGAGTCAAGCATCATATAAACAGAGTTGAATCCCTGTTGGTCTTCCTCCATCTGTTTCATAAGTGTTGAAGCAAGCTTGGCGTTAACGTGTGTCCAGATATCAATCACCTGGTTATAACGGTCATTACCGGTAATGAAACCCATAGCGTAGTTGTTGAGCACCTCTTCCACCTGAGCATGACCCTCCGCAACATATTCCTCTTTCTCTTTAGGAATAATCACATCACCAAGGTTGAAGCTCAAGCCGCCCTTGAATGCCATCTTGTAACCAAGATTCTTGATATCATCAAGGAATTGTGCTGAACGTGTCACACCGCATGTCTTGATAACTTTACCAATAATCGTACGCAAAGATTTCTTAGAGATAATCTCATTTACGTAGCCTATCTCTTTCGGCACATATCTATTGAAAAGTATACGTCCTACAGAAGTATCTTTTTTCAAGACCTTTACAGGGGTTCCATTTTCGTCGATATCATCAACCAAAACGGTAACAGGAGCATGAAGTGTTACTTGTCCCTCATTGTATGCTATCTCGGCTTCTTCCGGACCGTAGAACACTGTTCCTTCTCCCTTGTCTCCCTTACGGAGTTTGGTAATATAATAAAGACCAAGAACCATATCCTGAGAGGGGACAGTAATAGGAGCGCCGTTAGCCGGATTCAAAATATTATGAGCACCGAGCATAAGCATCTGCGCCTCCAGAACCGCCTCATTGCTCAATGGCAAATGGACAGCCATCTGGTCTCCGTCGAAGTCAGCGTTGAATGCAGTACATGCCAAAGGATGAAGCTGAATAGCCTTACCCTCAATCATCTTTGGCTGGAAAGCCTGAATACCGAGTCGGTGAAGTGTCGGGGCACGGTTAAGAAGAACCGGATGACCTTTCATTACATATTCAAGGATATCCCATACCACAGGCTCCTTACGGTCAACGATTTTTTTCGCACTTTTTACAGTCTTTACGATACCACGTTCAATAAGTTTACGGATAACAAAAGGCTTGTACAATTCAGCGGCCATGAGCTTAGGAATACCACACTCATGCATCTTCAATTCCGGACCTACAACAATTACAGAACGAGCGGAATAGTCTACACGCTTACCAAGCAGGTTCTGACGGAAACGGCCTTGTTTTCCCTTAAGACTGTCGGAAAGAGATTTCAACGGACGGTTGACATCTGACTTTACGGCAGATGATTTGCGGCTATTATCAAGCAAGGAATCCACCGCCTCCTGAAGAAGGCGTTTCTCATTGCGCAAAATAACCTCAGGTGCCTGAATCTCAATCAGTCGTTTAAGACGGTTGTTACGTATTATGACCCTACGGTACAAATCGTTTAGATCCGATGTGGCAAAACGACCGCCATCCAGAGGAACCAGCGGACGAAGTTCCGGTGGAATAACAGGCACAGCCTTGAGAATCATCCATTCCGGCTTATTTACACCAGCTGAATTCAAGAAACTGTTTACAACCTGTAGTCGCTTCAAAGCCTCTGTCTTTCGTTGCTGGGAGCCATCGGTATTAGCCTTGTGACGCAATTCGGCCGCAAGTTTTGTCAGATCTATTTCCTGAAGCAGGTCATAAATCGCATCGGCACCCATTTTGGCAACGAACTTATTGGGATCACCATCCTCAAGAAGACGATTCTCCTCCGGAAGGTTCTCCATTATATTCATGTATTCCTCTTCACTGAGCAAATCCAGTTTTTCAACGCCCTCTACATTTCCGGGATTGATAACCACATAACGCTCATAATAGATTACAGAATCGAGTTTCTTTGAAGGCAGACCCAACAAATAACCGATCTTGTTAGGCAAAGAACGGAAATACCAAATATGAGCTACAGGGACAACCAGTTCGATATGACCCATACGCTCACGACGGACTTTTTTCTCCGTTACCTCGACACCACAACGGTCGCATACAATACCCTTATAACGTATACGTTTATACTTTCCGCAATGGCACTCATAGTCCTTCACCGGACCAAAGATCTTCTCACAGAAAAGACCGTCACGCTCGGGTTTGTAAGTACGATAGTTGATTGTCTCGGGCTTCAAAACCTCACCACTCGACTTTTCCTTTATCTCCTCAGGAGATGCCAGACCTATGGTGATTTTCGAGAAATTGCTTTTGATTTTATTGTCTCTTCTAAAAGCCATAAGAATATATTTCCTTATATATTATCCTATCCCCCTCCTAAAATGGAGGTGGGACAGGTTTTTGCATTATTTATTTGATGGCGATGGTCTTATCGCCGGGTTTCTCGTTGAAGCTGGATTTAATCCAATTTAATACTTAGTCCAAGACCGCGCAACTCATGAAGAAGCACATTCAAAGACTCCGGTATTCCGGGATTTGGCATCGGATCTCCCTTCACAATCGCTTCATATGCTTTGCTTCTGCCAACAACATCATCTGATTTTATTGTCAGAATCTCCTGAAGAATATGAGCCGCACCAAATGCCTCAAGCGCCCAGACCTCCATCTCTCCGAAACGCTGACCTCCGAATTGTGCCTTACCACCGAGAGGTTGCTGTGTAATCAGAGAGTAAGGACCGATTGAACGGGCATGCATCTTGTCCTCGACCATGTGACCGAGCTTAAGCATATAGATCACACCCACAGTAGCCGGCTGGTCAAATCTATCACCGGTACCACCGTCATAAAGGTATGTCTTTCCGTATCGTGGCAATCCTGCCTTGTCTGTCCACTCATTCAAGTCATCAAGCGACGCACCATCGAAAATTGGTGTGGCAAATTTCTCGCCAAGTTCACGACCGGCCCATCCCAAAACAGTTTCAAAGATCTGGCCGAGGTTCATACGAGAAGGCACACCCAGAGGGTTCAAAACGATGTCAACAGGCGTTCCGTCCTCAAGGAACGGCATATCTTCCTGACGAACAACACGCGACACAATACCTTTATTACCGTGTCTACCTGCCATCTTGTCTCCGACACCGATCTTACGTTTTTTGGCGATGTATACTTTGGCCATCTGCATGATACCCGAAGGAAGTTCATCACCTATGGTAATATCGAATTTCTTACGACGCAACTCGCTGTCAATCTCTTTTGATTTACGCAGATAATTGGTAATCAGTTTACCGACCATATTGTCGATGCGAGCATCACCTGTCCAGTTGCTTAGATTTACAGTTTCATAATCAATAGCAGCGAAATTAACGTCATCGAATTTCTCTCCCTTGGACACAATATCAACACCGATGAAGTCCTGCACACCCTGAGAAGTCTTCCCCTTTAACAGAGTTTTCATTTTATTGACCATGAGTATACGCAACTCTTCCTGCTTCTCCTCATACTCCTCGTCAAGGATAGGCAATTGAGCGTTGGCACTGTTCTTATTACCTTTCTTCACTGCCTTTGAGAACAGATTGGTACCTATAACAACACCCTTCAGAGATGGAGAGGCCTTAAGGGAAGCATCTTTCACATCTCCAGCCTTGTCACCGAAAATTGCACGGAGCAATTTCTCCTCCGGTGTCGGATCGCTTTCGCCTTTCGGAGTTATCTTACCAATCATGATATCGCCAGGAACAACATACGCTCCCACACGGATGATACCTCTGTCATCAAGATCCTTGGTGGCATCCTCGCTAACATTCGGTATATCGGAAGTCAGTTCCTCCATACCGCGTTTTGTTTCGCGCACGTCAAGTGTATATTCGTCCACATGTACAGAAGTCAGGATATCCTCGCGTACCATGCGTTCATTCAGCACAATGGCATCCTCGTAGTTATATCCCTTCCAAGGCATGAACGCCACTTTAAGGTTGCGGCCAAGAGCAAGCTCACCCTTCTCGGTAGAGTAACCCTCTGTAAGGATATCTCCCTTCTCAACACGCTGACCTTTATTGCAGATAGGACGCAAGTCAATTGTAGTGCCCTGGTTAGTACGGCGGAACTTTGGAATTTTATATTCTTTTACAGAAGGCTCGAATTCTACAAAATCCTCATCCTCCGTTCTGTCATAATTAATACGAATACATGTAGCGTCAACATATTCTATAACACCGTTACCTTCAGCCATAATCTGAGTACGAGAATCCTTAATCAGCTGACCTTCGATACCAGTACCAACAATAGGAGCCTCGCTACGCAACAAAGGAACAGCCTGACGCATCATGTTTGATCCCATCAATGCACGGTTAGCATCATCATGCTCAAGGAATGGAATCAATGAAGCTGCAATTGATGCAATCTGTATCGGGGAAACATCCATCAACTGCAATTCTTCCGGAGCCACAATCGGGAAGTCTGCATCAAGACGAGCCTTAACCTTGTTGCGGATAAACGTACCGTCATCATTGACCGGTGCGTTACCCTGCGCGATTGTCTGACCCTCTTCAATTTCTGCTGTGAGGTAAACAACCTCGTCATTATTCAGGTTAACCTTGCCATCCTTAACTTCGCGATAAGGAGTTTCAATGAAACCGAGATTATTAATCTTGGCATATACACACAATGATGATATAAGACCGATATTAGGACCCTCAGGAGTCTCAATCGGACATAAACGTCCATAATGAGTATAATGCACATCTCGAACCTCGAAACCAGCACGTTCGCGGGAAAGACCACCGGGGCCGAGTGCCGACATACGGCGTTTATGAGTGATCTCGGCAAGAGGATTGGTCTGATCCATGAATTGCGACAACGCATTCGTACCAAAGAATGTGTTGATTACAGCAGAAATGGTCTTGGCATTGATAAGATCGGTCGGAGTAAACACTTCGTTATCGCGCACATTCATTTTTTCACGGATTGAACGGCTGATACGGGCAAGACCTACACCAAACTGGTTATAGAGCTGCTCACCCACAGTGCGGACACGACGGTTACTCAAGTGGTCAATATCATCAACGTCACTCTTGGAGTTAATAAGTTCAATCAGATATTTGATAATTGCCACAATATCCTCTCTAGTAAGTACTTTTACATCCATCGGGATATCAAGGTCAAGTTTCTTATCTATACGATAGCGTCCAACCTCACCAAGATCATAACGTTTTTCACTGAAGAAAAGATTCTGAATAACCTCACGGGCGGCAGCGTCATCCGGTGGCTCCGCATTACGCAACTGTCTGTAAATATACTGTACAGCCTCCTTCTCGGAGTTGGACGGGTCTTTTTGAAGAGTATTGAAAATGATGCTATAATCTACAGCATTCACATTTTCCTTTTCAAGCAGAATAGTTTTTACACCACTATCAATAATTGCATCAATAACCTCCTCGGTAATCTCGTTACCACGGTCAACAACCACGTTGTTACGCTCAATAGAGACAACCTCGCCGGTATCTTCATCTACAAAATCTTCTACCCAGCTGTTAAGAACACGTGCTGCCAGTTTACGACCTACTGAATTCTTGAGATTTGTTTTTGTAACCTTAATCTCCTCAGCAAGATCGAAAATCTGGATAATATCTTTGTCACTCTCAAGGCCGATAGCACGAAGCAGAGTTGTAACGGGAAGTTTCTTCTTACGGTCGATGTAAGCATACATCACGTTATTTATATCGGTAGCGAACTCAATCCAGCTTCCCCTGAACGGGATGATGCGTGCTGAATACAGTTTAGTACCATTTGCGTGATTGCTCTGACCAAAGAATACACCGGGAGAACGGTGAAGTTGGGATACAACAACCCTCTCGGCACCATTGATAATGAATGTGCCCTGCTCTGTCATATAGGGAATCGGACCCAGGTAAACATCCTGGATAGTAGTCGCGAAATCCTCATGATCAGGATCGGTACAATAGAGTTTTAACTTTGCTTTAAGAGGCACACTATACGTTAGTCCTCTTTCAAGACACTCGTCAATTGTATAGCGTGGCGGATCAATATAGTAATCAAGGAATTCGAGAACGAAATTGTTACGTGTATCCGCAATCGGGAAATTCTCGGCAAATACCTTGTATAGTCCTTGGTTCTTTCTAAGCTCGGGTGGTGTGTCAAGCTGCAGAAAATCCTTAAACGATTTCAACTGAACGTCCAGAAAATCTGGAAAGGGCAGTGGATTTTTTATCGACGCGAAATTAACGCGCGGTTTTTCGGTAAGTTTTACAGACATTGGTAATAAGTTAATAAAGGACCTCTGCTCCCAGTCGGGTTCTACATCCGGAGGGAGATGAAGAGAGAGGTGAAAACACGAATAAATAGGTTAAGAACGCAGTCAGTCTGCGTTCCTAACCTACTTTCAGATTAAGTCGATTATTATTTGAGTTCAACTTCAGCGCCGGCCTCTTCGAGTTGTTTCTTAAGACCCTCAGCCTCAGCTTTAGGAAGACCCTCCTTGATTGTATTAGGAGCACCGTCTACCAATTCCTTAGCCTCTTTCAGGCCAAGACCTGTGAGCTCTTTTACGAGCTTAACAACTGCGAGCTTGCTTGCGCCAGCAGCTTTCAATACTACGTCGAAGTTAGTCTTCTCCTCCTCAGCTGCAGCTCCTGCTGCAGGACCAGCGGCAACTGCAACTGCTGCAGCAGCGGGTTCAATGCCGTATTCCTCTTTGAGGATAGTAGCAAGTTCGTTAACTTCCTTTACGGTAAGATTAACCAATTGTTCTGCAAATGCTTTCAAATCTGCCATTGTCGTATATGTTTTTTTATTATTTTTAAAAGGATATAATTATTTGTTGGATAGTGTTTCCAAGATGCCGTGAAGCTTATTGCCACCACTCTGGAGGGCGCTGACAACATTCTTAGCAGGCGATTGCAACAATGTGATGATATCGCCGATAAGTTCGTTCTTGCTCTTGATATTGGCCAGTACGTCCAACTGCTCCTCGCCAATGTATACAGATTCCTCCACATACGCACCTTTCAGCATAGGAAGAGTGTCGTTCTTGTCGCGGAACTTCTTAATCATCTTAGCAGGGGCGTTGCCTGTGTTGCTAAGCATCAAAGTAGTTTCGCCATGGAGAAGGTCGAATAGGCCTGAGTAATCAAGATCACTTGCCTTGAATGCCTCTTTGAGAAGCGTGTTCTTAACGCAAAGCATCTTGATATCGTTGCTGAAGCAGGCACGGCGCAACGCGCTTGTCTTCTCTGCATTCAGACCGGATGTCTGTGTCAAATATACGCAACTGTATTGTTTCAACTGGTCGCTTATATTCGCAATTATAATAGCTTTATCTTCCTTTTTCATGTTCTTCTCTTTTTAAAGATTATTCAGCCACTGATTTGGGTTCAACCTTAACACCAGGACCCATAGTGCTCGAAAGATAAATGCTCTTGATATATGTACCTTTTGAGGTGGCAGGTTTAAG
>CAQFOZ010000066.1 GCA_948788915.1 uncultured Muribaculaceae bacterium
CTGCAAAGGTAAGTTTTTTATCACACAAACACAGGTTTATTACTATGCGCCAGTAAGATTCCGACCGAAAAAGTCCACCGAATAAGATTGCTTTGCGTTGATACACACTATTTTGCGTAGTCGTACTTCTGGCTTTGAAACTTAATTTTACAAACAAAAAGTATCAAGCCATGCAAAGAAACTATTTTTCGATTCTCTTCTTTATCAGAAGAACAAGACTGTTGAAAAACGGTGAGGCACCTATCGGGTTACGAATCACTGTAAACGGGAAACATGCCGAAACGCAAATCAAGCGCAGTGTTGCCGAAAAGCGTTGGAATGCCTCCAAAGGTTGTGTGACAGGCAAAGACCGCAAAGCGCTGGAACTGAACCAATATTTGGAATCTGTCAGGACGAAGATTTATCAAATACATCGCGAATTGCTGCAAGACGGCAAAACCATCACGGCTTTCACCATGATACAGAAGTTAAATGGTGAGAGCGAAGCTCCTAAGATGCTCTTGGAAGTATTCCGTGAGCATAACAAGAAGTACAGGGAATTCATAGGCCGTGATTATGTGAAAGGCACAGTTTTAAGGTACGAAAGGACAGTCCGTTATCTGGAGGAAATGCTTCAAAGCCAATACAATCTGAAAGATATTCCATTGAAGGAGCTGAACTATGAATTTGTTCTGAACTTTGAACACTTTTGTAAAGGTGCAGAAGAGCTGTGCCCAAAATACGGCTGTCAAGTATCTGAAGAACTTGAAGAAAATCACCCGGCTTGCGTTGGTCAACAAATGGATTACCAATGACTCATTCTCAGAAATCCGTTTTCACCAGACACAGAGCAACCGTGATTTCTTGACGGAAAAGGAGCTCAACACTATCATCAATAAGAAGTTTGATATACAACGCCTTGAAACTGTCCGTGATATTTTTGTCTTTTGTGCGCTGGATGCTCAGTATCTGACACCGGAGCATATCACACAATACAACAACGGGGACTTTTGGATTGGAAAACCGTGTGATATGTGGAAATATGAGTGTCACTGTTGCCACTCCGTCTTTCACGGTGGTTTTGATTGAAATAGCCGAATATTCTACCCC
Organism: uncultured Muribaculaceae bacterium; assembly: GCA_948788915.1. Classification (GTDB taxonomy): domain Bacteria; phylum Bacteroidota; class Bacteroidia; order Bacteroidales; family Muribaculaceae; genus Lepagella. Next base: position 1,090 of record CAQFOZ010000066.1, read on the forward strand.
TCCCCATGACGGAATTAGTTTTACATCGGATACAGTATATCGGTTTCCTGCTGCTTTGTCATCAGTGAATACGATAGTCACTTTGTTGTCGTAGTTGTTGAAGCCTTGACATTTAGGCTTCGCATACACTGTCAGGCTTGCAACCAGACTGATTAAAAAGATTATAAACGTTTGCATGACTGGGCAGATTAGAATCTAGATTTCTCGGAATTGCCGGCGCCTGTGCCACGATAGCGGTCGCGAGTTGTGTTAAAGCGGTACTGGAGTGTGAGCATCACAGAGCGTCCGGGAGAGTAATTCTTCTGTACTATCTTCACTATGTCATTATACATCATCGCATCATTTTGCGAGGTGTTGAACAAATCCTTTGCCTCAAGCGTCACACTGAACGCATCGTTGAAGAATCCTTTGTATATCTTGGCGTTGACATACCAGGGAGTGTTGGAGAGCTTCATGTTGTTGTCCCATGAACGGGTCATCAGTTGAGCGTCCACATTCAGCCAGATGTCGAAAGGGAGATGCACCGCATTCTGCCACTGTAACATAAAGCCCGGGGTATTCATTTTCATCGGCTTGCCGTCAACCGGAAGAGTGAGCCATTGTTTCATAACACCAACATTGACGCGAGGCTGCCAAACGCCGACCTTGAACTGGCCGCCTACAAATGCCTGAAAATAATGGCGATGGTCGAGATTGGCGGTTCGGATGATGGTAGCCTCTCCATCAGTACCGTAAGGTTCGGTGATATGATATACGCCGTCCTTGAAGTAGGTGTACGACACCTGCGCGAAGAACTGTCGCCACTGGGCCATATATTCCACAGTCTGCATTTTTGTGGGTTTCAGATAGGGATTGCCTGTCTCGAACGTGAGCCGGTTGATGTAGCTGACAGCACCGTCAAGTTGACTGTATCCGGGTCGCACTGTCTTGCCGGAGTAGTTCAGCCCCATGCGTACAGCACCGATTTTCGTGGCTAAATTCAGCGACGGGAATAGATTGTCATACTTCTTGCTCTGGCCATCGCGGAGATTCCCCATCTCGTAATAATCGAATTTCACATGCTCGTAGCGGAGTCCGACACCGATGTTGAAGCGACCGAACTGTTGCGCGATCTGCACGAAAGCCGCTATATTGCTTTCGTCCACCTTGTTGTCTACATCCTGAACTTCTGGAATATTGGCTGAAAAAAGATTAGTGGTGTGGGTATTTGTGTATTCCTCGCCAACCTGTATCTGTCCTTTCCAAATGGGGTAGCTTACCACAAGTTTCTCGGCGAACATACGGTTGTGGTTGGTAGATTCTGTGCTTACAATACGGTCATCTCCCGTCTCGCTCAGTTCGTCGCTCAACGATGTTTCTCTGTTCTTATACCAAAGATAATCTGCATTAAAATCAATGGAGAACTTGCCTATCTGTCCGTTGTAATACAAATTGGCGTAATGTCGTGGCAACGCTGTGGATTTATTGTTGACATCTGAATTATACCGGTCAAGGAGAGTGTCGTTCTGCCATACTTCACTCGGTATGGCTCCTATGATATGGTGGCGGTTCCAGCTGTTCTGATAATATGCGCCGATGCTGTGACGGTCATTGAACATGTAGGAGAAACCGATTTTGCCTGTCATATCGTTGTACGATTGCTTGCCTATTGTCCTGAACGACTGGTTGTAAATACCCTTTACCGTTGTCGTGGTCATTTCATTGGAGCGGTCATCGCGGTTATAACCATACCACCATCCGTAATTGGTGAAAATTTCGAGTCCACGGGTGCGATACTTGAGGTCGATAGAGTTACCGGTGCGGAAATAATGCTGAAAACCGTTGTCCGTCCGAATAGTACCGCTGAATCCGTCGCCTTTCGGCGGTTTGGTGCGGATTAGAATTACAGACTTCACATTGGCCGCATAAGCAGCTCCGGGATTGGTGATTACCGATACATTTTTCATGTCCTGTGAATTGAGCTGCGAAAGTTCCTGAAGGTCATTTACCTTGCGTCCGTTGATATATATTTCGGGAGAGCCTTTGCCGAAGACTTCCAGTGTGCCGCCGTTATCAACTACCATCGGGACACGTGCAAGCACATCGTTGGCTGTACCAGCTATTGCGAGCGAACTTCCTTCGATGTTGGTTACAAGAGCATTGCCTTTCATAGTAGTGGTGGGGCGAGTGGCTTTGACCACTACTTCCCCGAGTTCCTTGACGGATGGTTGGAGTCTGATTACACCGAGATTGCCTGTTGACGGAACCGACATTGATAATGTCTCGTAGCCGACAAACGATATGCGGGCGGTAAGATTACCGTTGGCTTCGGCATTGACCGAGAAAATACCGGCTGAGTCGCTCACAGTTCCTGTGATATAGGTCGAGTCGCTATAAAGCACGACATTCACGTAGTCCAAAGGAGATTCGTTTTCTCCAACCACTTTGCCTGTTATCTCCCTGCCGAAAGCAGTAGCCACTGTTGTAAGGACAAGGAGGAGCATGATTATATTTTTCATATCCGTAGTTCTTTTAATGTTTCTTGAGTTCAATCAGGGCATCTATCAGACTGCCGTCCATATTTATGCCTTTTTCTTCCAATTTGTCACTGACCATCTGTTTTGTTTCTCCGAGTATATTGGAATCAAGATCTTCCCATGCGAATACCTCGGAGCAGTCATCATTGGTGGTGACGCGTGCATTCTGTTCGATGCGGTTGCCGATTGAGTCCGTCACATAATAGATGACTACGGATTGAAGTCTGTTGCCGTCGAGAGTGTGAACGTCCGACATTCCCACGTATTCGATATTAGAGATTGAGTCAAGGCGCGTCAGCACGGCCTGTTCGAGATTGCTGTTCCGGCGGTCTCCTTTGCCCATGGAGCATGAAGCGAGGAGGGAAGCCGCCATCAGAAATGCGATGGAGAAGCTTTTGAATTTTGTTTTCATTTTACATCAGGTTTTATTGATTTTTCTGATGCAAAATTACATCCAAAGGGATTTTAACTCCAAATATCAAAGTCTTAATACGCGAGATGCAACCAACTGATTATCAGTGGTTGCATCTCTTAAAAGTCTTAATATCCGATCGAGGGTTCTTAATGGTGTCTTAACGATGGAACTCATCAAGCAGGAATCTGACAATATCCTCTTTTTCGGGCACCCCGAGCTTCTTTCTTATAGAAGTTTTTCTGACATAGACAGTGGACGTGGTCTGGCCTGTAATTACGCTGATTTCTTTCGTAGAGAAACCGACCACCATGAGGACGATTATTTGCTCCTCCTTCAAGGTGAGCGCATCGCCGTACTTGCCATGCAGTTTTCCATAGAATCCCGAATAGAGATTGTCGATTATCTCAAACACATTCGCCCAGTCGACAAGCTCACCGTTTGTCTCTCCCTCGATAGAAGATATTTTGCGCAGCATCTCTCGGTTCTGCTCCGTCGGAGTTTCAGCCACCATCCTGATGATGCCGAGCTGTCTTAGCATCGCCGCACGCAGAGCCGAGGAATCCTTGAGTTCAGTAGTCCCGGCTACGGCAGCCTCGGTTTCGGAATCCTTGACTACGCCGGTTTCCGTTTCGGTATCCTGAGGATGTTCAGGCATTGCCTTATACTCATCGACCATCTTCTGCAATGCTTCGATACGTTCTTCGTTCTCACGTTCCCGTTGGCGGCGCGCTCTTATTATCCATATAGCACCGACAATGATAATAAGAGCAAAAATGCTAATGGCAAGTATAATTACCGTCTTGTGTTCGCTCTCCGCTTTCAAGGCTAACGCAAGGTTTTGCTGACGTAACGCACCACGTTCCGACTCCCACTGTGAGGCTTTCACTCGGTTGAAGCGTTCGGTCTGACGATTGTTGAGGCCGTTTATGTGCGTCAGCTTGATGCGACCTGTCTGTTTGAAGTCGACAATAGCATTGAGAAGGTTGCTGTAACTGCGATAATAGGCGTCATCATCCTTTCGCAACTTACTCGCGGCACTGTCAGCCAACGCAAGATTTCGAGCCGCACGACCGACATCACCGGTATTCAGAGCGTTTATGGAACGTTGGAAATACAACAGGTCAGCCGCACCGTTGTCAGGCCCTGCTTTGCGGAATATATCGTCAATAAGCACATCACTCTCCGCGCTTTTTCCATTTTCTGTCAGCAACTGTGCACGTTCAAGCTCAAATATGAACTGCTTGTCGCCCCATTTGTTGGCGCGAGCATAGTCAATCAGTTCGTCAACGAGATAAAGAGCGGAGTCGGTCTCTTCCGCATATTCATAAGCCGATAACAGCATATATAGGGCCTCCATCTTTCTCATAGAATCCGTCTCCAGCTTATGAAGTTTTTTAGCATAAGGAATAAGCAGTCTGCCCTGATATTCGGAAGCACCGAGCAAAACGCGAGCCCTCAGACTCTGCACCATCACCGAATCGGGTACATTTCGGAGCGAGGAAAGGGAATCAAGCATGGATAAGGCACCGGGAGTGTCACCGACCCAAAACTTATACCATGCCAGAACCATACCGCTGCGTACATCTCTCACTACATCCTTACCGCGATAATATTCATGGGCGACACGGATAAGGGAGTCGCCGATCATCGAGCGGTTGCGGCTCAGATGGATATATCCCTTCAGATAATGGTATTTAGCTTGCAGGGAATCCTGTTTCAGCTCAGAGGGATCGATAGCATCCAGTATAGTCAATGCGCTGTCGGGATTGCTCCGCATCAACTTTTCCGCCCTATCTAAGTCCTCATTGTACCGGGACATTGACTTTAAGCATGAAGCAACGCCCAGTGCAGCGAGGACCATTAATATGTATATTAGTTTATTACAAATTTTGCTCATTGGTTTTAAAATACGGATAATGCAGAAAATAATAGCGCGGTTGCAGGATTGTCTGAAAATTTGTCGATAATAACGCAATGACGCCCTCATGGAATTGAAAAAATTATATTATCAGTAGTGTATACAGATTTTCCAACAACTTGTTGGAAATTTACATTTTGAGAATTGCCAACAAGTTGTGGGCAATTTGTAGATGCCTTGCTATAAAGAAGATAGATCTTCTTCATATAATAGAAATTTTGCGGAGAAAAACCTTTGCCCTCCGGTATTTCTTGATGTAAATCTTGACTGAAGAATTTGAAGAAACCACTACCGTAAACATTCTCGGCATCACGGGCCACGATGTCACGACCGAGCGACCAGTAGAAGCACAGCATCTCGCAGTTCACTTGGGCTGCAGCCTTAATCTGACTGCGGCGGTATCTTTCTTTCAACTCCTGAATCCACCGGGAGTATTCGGCATCGGTTTTTAATCAGTTTGCTCATGCTTTACATTCTTGTGGCTAACCTAATTACAAAATTACAAAAATATTCTGATACATAGGACATAGAATGCAATGATTCAGATTAATCTAACAGACCGACAAGTTCTTTTTCATATCTTCGTCAATCTCTCTGTATCGGGCGAAAGCCTTGCTGCCCTCCTTATGCACGGACAAAGCACCCACAAGGCTGGGATCTTTGACTTTTTTGTAAAGAGTAGCTTAGTATTGCCAGGGCGTGGTTCTTTAATGTTTTGATGACTGACATTAACATAGCTATTAAAATATATAAATCAGCGAAACGAGAAAGAAATCAACTTAAGAAGCATGTGTTTGAAAATATATAGTCTCTTTCTACTAATATAAGCAGATTTATAATTAATTTTGAAGCTAACAACTTTTCATTGGCCTTTAATTGTTATATTAATTAAGAAATCTTCATACATCTTTTTTGGAGACTGGTTTTTCTGTTACAGCACTACGCAAAATATAAATAAATTACAATGCTGAAATTATACTTTATACTTCTAACTTTGTTATGCGGACTACCATCTTATGCTATGGCCGCATATAATGCATATAGTTACACGGAATGTGAAGGATCTGCCATGCCCTACCCCACTCCTGATATGGCACTGCGAACAATTCCTGATTCTCTCACACCTGTATACGTCAACCATATCGGACGTCACGGGGCACGTTTTCTGTCTTCAGAAAATTACACTGCATCGCTGCTGAGTTATCTAAATAGAGCTGACAGTCTTGGCACCATTACACCGACAGGCCGCAAACTTATGGACCTGTGTCATCTTGTAATAACCCGGACTGACGGACGATGGGGCGCACTCGACTCTCTCGGTATGGCGGAACAACGCGGTATAGCGGCCCGTCTCTATGCTCTTGCTCCAGACCTATTTCACAATACCAATATCAACGCCATATCATCCTACGTGCCGCGCTGTATCGCTTCCATGAATGCATTTACTCACCAGCTTGCATGTCTTGACAACAACATAGAGATCACTTCTGCCTCCGGAAGGCAGAACAACCTGCTTTTAAGGCCATGGACAGACGATGCAGGTTATAATGCATATATGGATAGCAATGAATGGCGAACTGTATACAATAAATATGTTGACAACACGGTCCCCGACAGTGTTGCAATCAAAATAATGGGTACCGGATATCCTTTTGCGACAGATGAAGAGAAAGATGTGGCGATAGCTGTATACAAAGTAGTTGCCGGATGCAGGGCAATGTCAATCGACCCCGTTGCTGAAAGATTTATGACACTTGCAGAGTACAACGCGCTATGGAGTGCGGCTAACCTGCACCATTACTTAACACATTCTGCCTCATCGCTTTCCTCTGCACCTATGAATATGGCAGCTGCCTTGCTCAAAGAACTCATCACAACAATGGATACGGCAGCCAAGGGCACCAATGGTTACAGCGTCATGCTACGATTCGGCCATGCCGAAACCCTGATGCCACTTTTAGCCTTGATGCGTATACCAGGATGCTACTATATAACGGATCATTGGGGAACAGTAGGTCTTCACTGGCGAGATTTTGCTGTTGTACCCATGGCAGCAAACCTACAGATGATCCTATTACAGTCAACAACAGGCAGATACTATGTACGTATTGATCTTAACGAACGTCCGGTATCCCTAATACCTGGAAATAACACACTATACATCCCGTGGGAATCAGCAAAACAATATCTCACGCGGTGCCTCTCATTCATCTCATATACAACCCAAATACCAAATCTTACATAAATTCATCTTAATGTACCGTACAGCGCAGCAGATTCAGAACATCCATGGCTGTTTCTTTTTATGTTTGAATTTGATAGTCTTCTGAGTGCTCTCTTTGGGATATTTCACCTTAATTATTACCGGGTCATCATAGCCTTCAGCTGTTATGAGTAACTCGTCTCCTTTATGATCTAGATACATCGAGTCATCAACCGACTTATACGGCCAATATATTCTAAACACCTTTTTAGAATCCAACCACTCGGGATCTAACCAATGGGAATTGGTATCATCATTTTCATCTGTAAAAATTTTTCTAAAATGTATTTTCTCCGGATCAACAAGATTTTCATTTTCATCAATAATCTGCAAATCAAGTGTATGCATTAACTTCAGTTCATCTGATGATACCATACCTACAATCACTATTGCTTCATCAAGTTGAGCAACATCTTCTTCAAGAACAATTTCCATATAGTCTATAGGCCACTGTACAGGTATGATTTTATCATGGTAACCAATATATGAGACCTTAATAGAATCACCAACTGCAACTTCCAATTCAAAATTTCCGTCTAGATCAGAAGAAGTCCCTGTGACTGAGCTCATTATAACAACACCAACCAGAGCTTCAGCAGGATACTTAATGCCGTCGACTGTCATTTCGCCTAACACTTTACCCTTGAGAAGAAAAGTCTCAACAGGTACTTTGACAGTCACTTCGTCAACTACTAAAGACTGTCTCGCATGAGAGATTTGTGCCGCAGTATCGACTGGCGAATACATAGCCAGAGCGCCCACCGAAATCCCGGCCAGCGATACTGCTGCCCCGGCGAGTCGGCGTGAACGCAGCTGTCGTTCTAAATAAAGCACTTCGGCTTCACATTTTGGACAGGTTCCCGTACAGTCTCCTTTATAACGACACTCCGATGTCACCAATTCAATTCCGTTGGCTTCAGCTATCTGCCTGCGAATCTCTCTTAATATCCTACATGTTTGTTTTCCTCGTGCCATAGTCAATATTTGCGTATTTGATAAGTGAATAAATCGAATCGGGTGAAACCAAGTTTTTCAAGCTCTGAGCGACTGGCATCGCGATCAGCCACTGTGTTGAAACCCGGTATCAGAGGCAAGCGGATAACACAGTCGCCCTGTCGTCCGCTTTCTGCAATAAACCGGAGATTAGAAAGAACGTTGACACTGTCTTGCCCGGTATAATTGCGGTATATTTCTAAATTCATATCCTTGATGTCGACTATCAGCGTGTCTACTACCGGCAGCAACGTCTCAAGATTATTCGTAGGGACATTGAGCGAGGTCTCCAAATTGAGGCGCCAGTCTTGTCCGCAGAGTTCACGAAATCCGCGTATGAACCGTGGTCTCAGACAAGGCTCGCCCCCACCAAAGGTTATGCCTCCGTTCGTCGCAATAAAATAAAGCTCGTCAACGCGCGTCTCAGCATATAATTCTTCTGGTGAATACTCACAAAAAACTTTGTCATCACCAAACGCCTGGGGATTCAGACAATACTTACAGCGTAGCGGACAGTTGTGAAAAGCCACAAGCGTAGTCACACCGTCGCCGTCCGTTAACAGACGATGACGCACCACCCCTATTACTTTTGCCCTCAGCGGTTCCATATCTACTTGTTGTTATTCGGATTTTGGCAAGCCTGCAATCCTTTCTGATACATAATTGACAATAGAGCGAGGATTACGGCATCCAAGCATATACATACGTCCGTTCTTCAGTCTTACCAAGAAACAATCAGAGGCCTTACCGTAATAGCAAAAATATGTACCTAGCTCACGCGTCCAAAACCATCCCCAATAACCGAACCATCCGCCGCTACCCAAAATACGCATTCCTTTCATAGGAGGATGTATAAACCCTATAGACTTTATATCGGCTAGCGGAAAACGTTTTACCCAGAACGAACGGTTGACACACAAATACTCATCGTCAACAGAAACCGAAACCGGCATATAAATCAATACACCCAGACACAGTATCAGCAACATCGCATAAAGCAAGTATGCATACCAAGAATGATCTCCTAAGATTTGATAAAAAAATACCCCTGCAATAATTATCAATGTCAAAACTGACAAGACCATGGAGCATATGCTGATTTTAACCGGCTGTTTCATAATATTTACATAGTTAAGACGCATTAAGCGCCTGTTTAACACTGCGAACCCCGTCCCATACAATGAATGGCACCAATATCAATGCAATTACAGGAGCTCCCGTTATATAAAGCCAATAGAGAAACAGAATACGGCTGGCAGACTCTAAAACAATATGAGACCTCAGAGGCATTTTCCTGACATTCTTCCTAAAAGCAACCACAACAGCAGCCCAGACCATCCATGCCAAAAGAACGATGCCTCCGATAACAGTTGAAACGACCGCGGTATCAGTCCACAAACTATGGGTTTTAAACGAAACCGATATCACAACCATGCAGCACACAACAATGAGCATGGCAATTTCACTTACCAGACTGTTTAAAATATTGTTTATCCTCTTTCCCATAATTTTGCAATTTATTTTAAATACGACACAAGCACCACTGGCGAGATATACGGGACCACAATAAACATTTTGACAATCCATTCGCAATAGCCTGATTCAAGCTTTATATGACATTATATAACAGGCGAGATTGCGTATAATGCCTACATCTGCAAATTTAATAAAAATTTTTAATATAACGGCAACCCGGCTCATTTTTATCGAATATAAAGTTACTATTTTATTCTATTTAGAAAAAGTCACGGCAGACGCATCTTAAATAAACTTAACGGCTGTTGACCAATATAAATAGGCT
>CAQFOZ010000067.1 GCA_948788915.1 uncultured Muribaculaceae bacterium
ACCGAATTTATTTAATTTTTAACCCCGTCCATTTTTTAGTGGACAGTAGTGTAAACATATATAAAACAAAAACTCATGATACATCGCTTTATTCTTAATGAAGTATCTTATTTCGGCCCCGGATCCCGCAAGGAATTGCCAGGAGTAGTTGCAAATCTCGGTAAAACAAAGGCTCTTGTTGTAACAGACCCGGGACTCGTAAAATTCGGAGTAACCGCACAAGTTACCGACGTTCTTGACAAAGCCGGCCTTCCGTATGAGGTTTTTTCAGATGTGAAGCCAAATCCGACAGTAAGCAATGTCAATGCCGGTATCGATGCCTACCGTAAGGCAGAGGCAGACTACATTATAGCTGTGGGAGGTGGTTCATCCATCGACACGGCAAAAGCTATAGGCATAGTAATAAACAATCCCGAGTTTTCGGATATTGTATCACTGGAAGGAGTTGCACCCACAAAGCATAAGAGTGTGCCAGTAGTCGCACTTCCCACTACCGCAGGTACGGCAGCAGAGACTACTATCAACTATGTCATTATTGATGAAGTCAACAAGAAGAAGATGGTATGTGTTGATCCCAATGATATACCAGCGGTTGCTATTATTGACGCAGAGCTTATGTATTCCCTGCCTGCAAGCCTAACAGCGGCTACCGGTATGGATGCGCTCACACACGCTATCGAGGGATATATCACACGTGGAGCATGGGCTTTGAGTGATATGTTTGAGATTGAAGCAATCAGAATGATTGCCGAGAATCTTCCGACAGCAGTAGAGAAGCCCTCTGATGCAAAAGCCCGCGATGCTATGGCAGTCGCACAGTATGTAGCCGGCATGGCGTTCTCCAATGTAGGACTCGGACTCGTGCACGGTATGGCTCATCCGATGGGCTCTCTGTTCGACATACCTCACGGTGTTGCCAACGCCCTTCTGCTTCCGACCATCATGGAATGGAACATGCCTGCATGTGTAGAAAAATATGGAAATATTGCACGTGCCATGGGTGTCAATACAGATGGCATGACCGCTCAGGAAGCCGCACAGGCCGCCTGTGACGCAGTGAAAGCACTTTCTGTCAAGGTTGGTATTCCACAGCATCTATCCGATCTTGGAATCAAGGCAGAAGATATTCCCGCGCTTTCGGCACAGGCACTTGCAGATGTCTGCACTCCGGGCAATCCCAAAGATGTAACAATTGAGGATATCACTGCTCTGTATACAAAAGTTCTTTAAAAGACTCTTAATTACATATATAATAAAAAAAGGAATCGCAAATTTGCGATTCCTTTTTTATTATATCCGGATTCTGGATTATTCTTTGCATTTAGCAGCTATGAACTGACGGTTCATGCGACCGATGTTTGCAAGTTTGATGTTCTTAGGACATTCAGCCGCACAAGCACCGGTGTTTGTACAGTTACCGAATCCGAGTTCATCCATCTTCGCAACCATAGCGCGAACACGACGATCTTTCTCCACCTCACCCTGAGGAAGATAAGAAAGCTGATTGATCTTAGCTGAAACGAAAAGCATGGCAGAGCCATTCTTACATGCAGCCACACACGCACCACAACCGATACAGCTGGCTGAATCCATAGCCTCGTCAGCTTTCTCCTTGGATATAGGAAGGTTGTTGGCATCCTGAGCGCCTCCGCAATTGAAGCTCACATAGCCGCCAGCCTGCTGAATCTTATCGAATGCGTTACGGTCAACCATAAGATCCTTGATAACAGGGAATGCAGCCGAACGCCAAGGCTCAACCGTAATTACCTCGCCATTCTTGAATCTGCGCATATAAAGCTGACAAGTAGTAGCACCTGTAGCAGGACCATGCGGATGTCCGTTAATGTAAAGGGAGCACATACCGCAGATACCTTCACGGCAGTCGTGGTCAAACACGATTGGCTCCTCACCTTTCTCTATAAGAGACTCGTTGAGAATATCGAGAGTCTCGAGGAAGGATGTGTCGGGCGTAGTCTCTACATCGGGATATGTCACAAACGCGCCCTTCTCCTTAGGTCCGGCCTGACGCCATACCTTAAGAGTGACTTTCATTATATTTTCTTCCATTTTTTCTGATTGTTTTAAGGGTTGATTTATGACTTATAGTTACGTGTCTGAACTTTGATAGCTTCATATTTCAAAGGCTCGATAATAAGTTCAGGAGCTTTGTCATCGCTTCCTTCATACTCCCAGCATGAAACATAGAAGTAATCCTTATCGTCGCGCAGTGCCTCACCCTCCGGTGTCTGATATTCCGTACGGAAGTGGCCACCGCAACTTTCATTACGGTTCAAAGCATCGTAAGCTACGAGCTCGCCCATTGTAATGAAGTCATTAAGACGGAATGCCTTGTCAAGTTCAATGTTCATACCCTCGGTTGTGCCGGGGATAAAGAGTTCTGTATCGAATGTCTTGCGCAACTCTTTGAGTTTACCAAGAGCAATCTGCAAGCCCTCTTTGTCACGAGCCATACCTACATATTCCCACATGATATGACCGAGCTCCTTATGGATTGAGTCAACCGAACGGGTACCCTTAATATTCATCAGCTTCTCTTCGGCAGCGATACATTTTTTCTCGGCAGCCTCAAACTCCGGAGTATCGGTAGTGAAATGAGGAACAGTAATCTGATCGCTGAGGTAGTTCTGAATTGTATACGGCAATACGAAGTAACCGTCGGCAAGTCCCTGCATAAGAGCAGAAGCGCCAAGACGGTTTGCACCGTGGTCAGAGAAGTTACATTCACCGATTGCGAACAGACCCTTTACAGATGTCTGAAGCTCGTAGTCAACCCATATGCCACCCATAGTATAGTGGATAGCGGGGAAAATCATCATCGGGTTATAGTAGTTTACTCCATTCTCCTCACGTGCGAACTCACCCGGATTAACATCAGTGATTTCCTCATACATATCGAAAAGGTTACCATAACGCTGGCGGACAACATCAATACCCAGACGATTGATAGCCTCAGAGAAATCAAGGAATACTGCAAGACCGGTATTGTTCACACCGAAACCGGCATCGCAACGCTCTTTGGCAGCGCGGGATGCAACGTCGCGGGGTACAAGATTACCAAATGCAGGATAACGGCGTTCGAGATAGTAGTCGCGATCCTCTTCAGGTATATCACTACCTTTGATCTCACCTTTCTGCAGTTTCTGAGCGTCCTCAAGTTTCTTCGGAACCCAGATACGACCGTCGTTACGAAGAGACTCAGACATAAGAGTAAGCTTAGACTGTTTGTCCCCGTGAACAGGGATACATGTCGGGTGAATCTGCACAAACGCCGGATTTGCGAAGTATGCGCCTTTACGGTAGCAAGCCATGGCTGCGGAACAGTTACAACCCATAGCATTGGTAGAAAGGAAGTATGCATTACCATATCCACCTGTAGCGATAACTACGGCATGAGCCGCGAAACGCTCGAATTTACCGGTAACAAGATTCTTGGCAATGATACCGCGTGCGCGTTCAACGCCATCCTTGTCTTTGATGAGAACAAGCTCGTGCATCTCATATCGGTTGTAACTTTTCACTTTACCGAGATTGATCTGGCGATTGAGTGAAGAGTAAGCGCCAAGAAGGAGCTGCTGACCGGTCTGACCTTTTGCATAGAAAGTACGGCTAACCTGAGCTCCACCGAAAGAACGGTTTGCAAGCAGACCGCCATATTCACGAGCGAAAGGCACGCCCTGAGCCACACACTGGTCTATGATATTGTTTGACACTTCTGCCAGACGATATACGTTTGCCTCACGTGCACGATAGTCGCCACCTTTCACCGTATCATAGAACAGACGATAAACAGAGTCGCCGTCGTTCTGATAGTTCTTTGCAGCATTAATACCGCCCTGAGCCGCGATAGAGTGTGCACGACGCGGGCTATCCTGAATACAGAAGTTTAATACGTTGAAACCGAGCTCGGCAAGAGTGGATGCAGCGGAAGCTCCGGCAAGACCGGTACCAACAACAATAACATCCAGCTTACGTTTGTTTGCAGGGTTTACGAGTTTTTGATGAGCTTTATAATTGGTCCATTTTTCAGCGATAGGACCCTCCGGGATTTTGGAATCAGCCGGATTCATCACTCTTACATTTTCTTTGGTTGTTTCCATATCGCTAATTATTGAGGTTGTCCGGCTACACCGGGAATTTCTAATTCTGGTTTATTCTCAGCAGACTCAAGATAGTCGAAGAATTTAACAGCATTGCCGAGAGCATTAACCTGTTTTGTCATCTTCTCTATTTCAGTTGCCATCTGAGGATTGTTCTTAACATACTCTTTACCTTCCGGAGTATTGAGTTGCTCCAGCTGCTGACGCTGTTGTTCTTCCATCTGGCGAAGACCCATAGCTACCTGAGTGTACGGGGTCATCTCGATCTGTGTGCCAAGCTGAGCCATTTCAGGGCCGAAGTCTTTCTCCATCATCGGCCAAATCATATCCTTATATTGCTCACGCAATTCTACATTCTTAAGGTAGTACTTGTCGTTTGCCTTAACAGAGAAAACAATAGCCTGTGCAATGAAAAGCAAAACAACAACAGACACCCATACATTGCCGATTTTTCTAAGGCGCGGAATCCAGATATTGTTATCGATACCGGTAGACTGGAACATAGACCAGAAACCATGATTCATATGGAACCAGAGAGCCACAAAACCGATAATATAAACCACCGGAGTCCAGATAATGCTGAAAGCTTCCTGAATAAAGAGAGTACCTGCGGCAGGAGGGATAAGAGCCTCTGTGCCACGAATCTCCTGAAGCTGCATTTTAGCCCAGAACTGGATCATATGAACAGCAAGGAATGCCAAAATTACGATACCGAGCACAAACATGTTTTTTGAAGACCACTCAACACTCTTGGGAGTGCGTGAGATGGCGTAGCGCTCATTACCGCGTGCCTTACGGTTCTGAAGAGTTAACACCACAGCATAAATGATGTGGATAATGACGAACGCAGCCAAAATAGCAGAAGCCAACAGGGCATACCAGTTTGCGCCTAAAAATTCGCAAATTGAGTTATACGCCGTCGGCCAGAAGATGGCCACAGAGTTCATCAAACAATGGAATGTAATGAATAGGACGAGGCATGCACCCGTAAGGGCCATTACAAATTTACGTCCTACAGACGAGTTTGATAACCACATAGCAGTTTTAATTAATTATTAGATATTTTATTTTCTCTCAATGGAATCGTCTACAAAATCCGAACACCGGAAAGTGTCAACCGGTAGTTTCGCGTATGCAGGGATTAGTTCAATTGCAAATTTATTATTATTTCTGCAATCAATGAAATTTAAAGGCTTAAAAATTTCCTATTCTCATTTATTCTCGCTGATTGCAAAGCTGATTAAAACAATTCATTGCTAAAAGTTGAAATATTTCATTGCAGTTTTTGAAAAAAGTATTAACTTTGCAGTAATGGTCTGGTAGCTCAGCTGGATAGAGCAACAGCCTTCTAAGCTGTGGGTCTTGGGTTCGAATCCCAACCGGATCACAGGAAAGCCGCGATTTTTTAACAGAATCGTGGCTTTTTCTTGTCTTAGAGCCAGAGGGACTGCAAAAGCGGAACAAAATCCGGTTAGTGCCGGATACAAGGGACACAGGTTAGCACTCACTGCGTTCGCACCGCAATCCCGGAATGTGGCTATTTCAATTTTAGCAGATATGTCAATTTTTCAGAAATATCATTTTTATCGGTGATGCAAATATTTTTGTATTGCGCATGCAGTAATTGAACATTTTATCTATCTTTATAGTGTGAATCCATATCTTAAGACAGATAATGATACACTTATTGAAGACTGTATAAAGGGGAATCAGGATTACCTTAATCTCTTCTACACACGCTTTGCACCCAAGATGTTCAGTGTGATAATGCGGTATGTCTCCAATCCGAATGATGCCGAAGATATACTTCACGATGGATTTATTGTCGCGTTTACAAGTCTCAACAGTCTCCGCAATCCGGAAAGTGTGGAATATTGGCTTGCATCCATCATGAAGAACTTATCTCTCCAATTTTTACAAGCCCAGGATGTAGTCAACATTCTTCATGAAATACCAGAAGTAGAAGATTCTCCTGAATTTAATGATATTATTGATCTGTCCACCCTTGAAACACTTATAAAGAAACTTCCCAAAGGGTATCAGACAGTGTTCCGTCTTTCTGTCCTTGAAAACAAAACTCATAAAGAGATTGCAGATATTCTTGGAATAGCTCCCAACTCCTCATCATCGCAGCTGTTTCATGCAAAACTGATGATGCGCAAACTAATTTCCGAGCATCGTCGCAAAATAGAACTTATTTCTTTATTAATGATTGTGTTGTCCGCATATATCTTATGGTGGCAACAACCAGACAATTCGACAGACGGCAAAGCCTTTGATTCCGAGAAAAATACTATCTGTCAGAGCACTTATTCCACAGAGGGAGCAACCACGAACCACACAGAAGGAAGCCAACCACTTTCAAATTACAATAGTGCAACGCATACAATGTCCGTTAAGCGACAAATTTCACAGGTGCAACATATCTCTTCTCCAGTAATTTCTGTCATTTCCGCAGACACCGTAACCTCGGCATACAACATGAATGAATCTGGGGACACGAAAACCGCCATAAATGACACGATTACCAAAGAGCCATCAAATAACATTCTTACCAATCTCACAGAACAAGACCAATATGCCTACAACTATGATTACATTCCCCAAAACTCCAATAAACGACAAGACTGGTCATTAAAGATTGGAGCCAGTTCTGGGATATCTATACGCAATATGGGTGCGTTAGACGCATCATGTCCTTCTCCCGGGGACGGAAATTTGAATCAAGACGATGATAATAAAGAAGGTATATCTCCCCGAAGACATAGAATCAAACAGTTTAAATATTTAGCGCACAACAACGATCTGCCAATAACTGTAGCTTTGACAATGAATAAATCCATCTCCCGAATCTTTGGTTTTGAGACAGGCATTACATATACCTATCTGCATTCCACTCTCGAGAACGGCAACAATTTCTGTGACTGCAGATGGCATTATTTTGGGATACCACTTAAACTGACTGTCAACAATTTTTCAAACAAACTCTTCAGACTATACGCCTCAGCCGGAGCACAGCTTGACATCCCTCTTTACTCATCAGCATCCACGTCGTCCAACGTGCCGGTTCAAATCGTACCAAGCGGAAGATTCCACTCCCCAATGGTATGGTCTGTATCCGTAAGTTATGGCATCAATTTCAATATCACCAGGCAACTTGGCATCTTTATAGAACCATCTTTGCAATATCATTTCAATCATGACTATGATATACCAAACACATGGACAGACAATAATCTAAATTTCTCGGTTCCAATAGGATTTAGATTTAATTTCTAATAAGCCATTAAGAAACTGTTTAAATTTATTACGAAAAAATTCTTTACCATATGCAGTATTTTGTAAAAAAATATATCTATATTAGAAAACACAATTAACAAACCGGGAAATGGGACAAAAATTTTCATCAATAATTTCGCGATTGTGTATAATCGCACTCTCTATAATCGGATATAACAGTTGTAACTCCGAAAAATGCATGTACGGCACTCCCACCGGTTCTTTTGAGATAAAGGGTGAAGTTTCCAATGAAGATGGATTCCCTGTCAAGGAGGCCATTATCCGAGTGACCAAGCCGGAATCAAACTCCGACAACTGGAGCGTCGCCCGTACAATTACAAACAGAGACGGGACTTATAACGCATCCGGTGAATGTATTCCTCGTCGGGAATTGAAAGTCGTATGCATTCCGACAGACAACACATACGAGCCGGACTCAATAAATGTGCCAGTAACATACAAATACGATAAAAAACATAAGAAAGATGCATGGTACGAAGGCCACGCTTCTGTCAATGTAGATTTCAAATTAAAACAAATTTCGGGAAATTGAAACCACTATCAATCAAGCAACGATTTGCACTGGCACTAAACCATAAGCTTGTATCAGACAGAAGGAAGGAGCACCCTCTGCGGCAACTGTTCTGGGAATGCACATGGCGTTGTAACTTGTCATGTCGTCACTGTGGAAGCGACTGCAAAAGCTCCTCGCAACTTCCCGATATGCCGGTCAATGATTTCATAAAAGTTGTGGACTCCATACTGCCACATGTTGACAGGCATCAGCTCAACATAGTCATAACCGGTGGCGAGCCCCTTGTCAGAAAAGATCTGGAAAAAGCAGGACGGATGCTTTATGACAGGGAGCTACCCTGGGGTATCGTAACCAACGGGGTACTACTTAACCCGGACAGATTCCATAAATTAAGAGCCTCGGGGTTGCATAACATCACTATAAGTCTTGACGGATTGCAGGAAAACCATAATTGGATGAGATGCCATCCCGATTCATTTAACAATGCTTATGCGGCAATCAAGATGGTTGCCAAGGCAGAAGACCTTAATTTCGATGTTGTGACCTGTGTCAACCGACGTTCACTGCAGGAATTACAACAACTTAAAGAATTGCTTATTGACGCGGGAGTGGAACACTGGCGACTGTTCACGATTTTTCCATCCGGGAGAGCAGCGGATTATCCGGAGTTTGACTTGAGTGAGAATGAGATGAAACAACTTATGGACTTTATTGTCACCACACGCAAAGGAGGAAAGATCAAAGCCTCATTTTGCTGCGAAGGGTTTATGGGGGGATATGAAAGGAAAATCCGTGACCACTTCTACGAATGCCAAGCCGGTGTATGCGTGGCATCAGTACTTCTTGACGGTGGGATCGGTGCCTGTCCGAGCATACGCGCCGACTATAGGCAAGGCAACATCTACACGGATAATTTCTGGGATGTATGGCAGAACCGTTTTGAAAAATACCGGGACCGCAGCTGGATGAAGACCGGTTTATGCGCAGACTGCTCATTCTGGCGCTACTGCGAAGGCAACGGCATGCATCTGCGTGATTCATCCGGCAATCTTCTCCACTGCAATCTGAGGAAAACTAAAGTTTAGCTCCTTGAGTATGTTTTGACGATCCGCAAAAAGATGTTATTTTTGCACTATTATCAAGCATACTTCAATATGTTACGGGAGTTTCTTATTCAGCACAATCTTCAGGGGGTTGTTATCGGACTGATGACATTCCTTATAATCGGTATTTTTCACCCTCTCGTAATCAAGGGGGAATATTATATGGGACAGAAATGCAATTGGCTTTTCGCCATAGGAGGAATCGCAACTCTGTCCGCATCATTACTAACGCAAGGAATAATTTCAATACTCCTCGGAGTGACATCATTTTCCTGCTTCTGGTCCATTCTTGAGGTGAAAGAGCAACGTGAACGTGTCCGCAAAGGATGGTTCCCCAAAAATCCCAATCGTAAGAATTAAAACGACATAGGCTCAATCCCCAAAGATTGAGCCTATTGTTTATAAATTCTGATTATCGACTTGGGACAAGTCGACTTCCCAAAATCTGGTACACTCCGCTACTTCAGTTTCTTAGCGGACGTATACCTTCTTTCCGTTGATTATGTATAAACCGGGAGTGGTAACCGAACGAAGGCGTAGCCCCTGGAGATTATAAATAACCGGTTCCTGATTCATATCGATATTATCAATATCTATCTCCTCCACTGCAGAATTTCCATCCATAGTCAGAGTAAATTCCATACAGTTGTCTTTCTTACTTATAGCGGAAAGAGAGAATTTGGCTTTAACGCCATCAGAAAAAAAAGGATAGTCACTATCGCCTTTTGCTCCAAAGGAGTAGCGTTGTGTATCCGGCCCAAATGGAGCCTGTTTTACGTCTCCGGGTTCAGTTTCCGAACCATCGGGACGGAAGATATAAACTTCCGGATCAGCGCCCAGATTGCCGTTAATATCAGGGTTGACACGATAGACAAGAAGTCCGCCCGCCGGCAATCCGGCATCCCAGATATCTTTCCGGTCACGATATTCTATCATAAAATATTCCTGTCTCTTTTTGTCAGGAACAATCTTGTAAGCGACATTTTCCGGCGAAGCGGAATTAACAGGATTCAAGGTATAGGTGCCGCTTTGGGAGAGCTCCACGATTTCTGAATCCTTAATCCACTCCCCGAATCCCACACTATAGCGGTTCCGCATATAAGCTGTCAAAGACTGAGGCACAATCCTGTTGTCGCTCATAAGGTCCCAGACGTTTACCGGCTCGGTCTGCGGGCTCGATTTCGAGGTGTATAAATCATACGCATTAAGGGAATGCATCATTTCATGACATACGACACCGGTGTTGATATCAATTCCATCCAACCCTTTATATCCGTTATATCCATCGAACACCCTCAACACGTTACCGACACGAATACCTTTAATTTCCGTAGAGGTGACGCGTTTATTCTGGGGCCAAAGAACCTGAGAAGAACTCAGAGCTGACGACCCGTTAATAATTATGGTAAGATTATCGACCTCACCATCATTATTACCATCAAGCAGAACATCATCTCCAATTTTCTTTTCAATGGCTTTGCAAACTTTTCTGACCAGAGCGGAGAATCTGGTATCCATAAATGCTTCGAGATTAGTGTAACCAATCTTATTTGATTCGGAATAGGGTTTATAATAGTTGCTTGGATTATCATCAACATATTCGTAACGGACTATCTGGGATATCCAGTCCACACGTCCATAGTAACTACTCAGCTATTCCTTATTGACACTATTCATTCATGATGGTATAGCCC
>CAQFOZ010000068.1 GCA_948788915.1 uncultured Muribaculaceae bacterium
TCCGGTGATTTAAGCGAGTTCAGTCAGTCACAATGCCCGCATTGCTCCTTCCTGAGCTCTCATAAATCCCTCGAAAATCCACTAAAAATATGCATTAACTAATTTACGAGTCATACTTTGCTCTGAATCTCTAACTAAATTACATATTCAAGGTATGAAAAGATTGTTTTTAATCCTGGTGACATTGCTGATGTGCGGAATGAGCCTTATGGCTCAGAAAACATATCAGGGCTCGGTGGTAGACGGTTCTGACAATGAACCTCTGGTAGGTGTCACAATTATGCCTGTCGGTGGCGGACAAGGCACTGTTACCGATCTCGACGGCAAGTTCGCGATAACAGTTCCCGATAATGTCACTGCCGTACGCGTGAGTTATATTGGTTATAAGGAGAGTACCGTCGCCTTGCATGACGACATGGTTGTACGTCTGATGTCGACGACATCAGACCTTGATGAGGTTGTGGTTGTGGCATACGGTACGGCCAACAAGGAGTCGCTGACAGGTTCTGTGGCTCAGGTAGGGAGCAAGGAGATCGAGTCCCGTCCGGTAACTACGGTGACTACTGCTCTCGAGGGAAGTGCTCCCGGTGTGCAGGTGAACAACTCGACAGGCACTCCCGGATCATCCCCGGAAATCAGAATACGTGGATTCAGTTCCATAAACGGAGTGAACAATCCGCTGTATGTGGTTGACGGGTTCCCTTATGAGGGGAGTATCGCGGATCTCAACCCTAATGATATCGAGTCGATGTCAGTGCTCAAGGACGCGGCTTCCTGTGCCCTTTATGGTAACCGTGGTGCCAACGGTGTGATACTGATTACAACCAAACGCGCCAAAACAGGGGGCAAGGTGGATGTGACTTTCCAGATCCGTCAGGGGTTCAACAACAGGGAACTTCCGTTTTACGACCGGCTTGGCGCCAACGAGTGGATGCAGGCACAGTTCGATTCGCAAGTAAACGGCTATCTGAGATACTATACATGCAATGCTCCGCAATATGGTTATGACAGAGACTTTTTCGTGCAGTATAACCGCAGGAACTTCATGAAGGATTTTGCCCAGAACAATATTTACGGAGCGGGAGACACTGAGCTGTTCAACGAGCAGGGTAAATTTGTCGGTGGCAATCCGCTGCCCGGCTACACTGATCTTGACTGGTGGAAGGCCATTTCCAACAAGACCGGTTATCGGCAGGAATACAATGTGAACGCTTCCGGATCTACAGAAAAGTTCAGCGTTTTCGCATCCATCGGTTATCTTAAGGACAAAGGCTACGTCATCGGTACCGACTTCGACCGTTTCACCGGACGACTGAACGCTACTTTCCAGCCTGTGAAATTCCTTAAGGTAGGTATCAACCTTGCCGCGACACAACAGGAGTCCATGACCGGTAATGTACAGGACGATAATCTTGACAGTGTAAACAACCCGTTTCTTGCAGAGACGTTTGCTCCTATCTATCCGTATTATGTGCATGATGCGGAGGGGAATATCGTTGTTGACGACAAGGGACAGCCGATGTGGAATACCGCCGGATATCTTGAGGGCACAAACGTGGCTTGGGAAATGCGCCTGAACAGAAACAGTTTCAACAAAACCGCTTTTGACGGCTCGGCATTCGCAACCGCCATCCTGCCTTATGGATTCGAGTTTACTGTGAAGGGACAGATGTTCCGCACTAAAACAAACATACTCGAATATAACAACAATGTAGTCGGATCGCAGGCGGGTTCAGGTATGCTTGACCGCGAATTTGACGATCTCCGGAGCCACACTTTCATGCAGATGCTTACATGGACCCATGACTATGGTAAAAACCACATAGATGTGTTGCTTGACCACGAAAACTATAATTACGAGAGTAAATACGACTTTGTCCGCAAGACAGAGCAGACAATACCAGACCATCTGGACCTAAATAACTTTGCGGTTATGGATTACGGCACGGCAGGTTATACCCAGATCCGTACGGAGTCGTATCTCGGACGCGCACGTTATAATTATGACCAGAAATATTATGCAGAGGCATCCATACGCCGCGACGGCAGTTCCCGTTTCGGCAAAGGGTACCGTTGGGGTACTTTCTGGAGTGTGGGCGCAAGCTGGATGTTGTCGAAAGAGAAATTCCTGCAGAATGTCTCATGGCTCTCATATCTGAAACTCCGCGCTGACTACGGTTCGGTAGGTAACGACCAGTCAGCACCCGCGTATGCACACTACAGTCTGTATGACTGGAGTACATATGACGGAGGAGCGGTGACAACGCTTGTTCCCTCTTTTTACGGTACGCAAAATCTGAAGTGGGAGTCGACAAAGACTGTCGACGCGGCTATCGAGGGCGCTCTTTTCGACGACCGGTTCACATTCAGTGTCGGTTTTTTCAACAAACGAAATTCAGACCTTTTGTTCAAGATGACATTGCCGAGTTCCGTAGGTACTATTGCAAACGGAGACCAGACCGGCAACAACCCTACGATATGGCGTAATATCGCGACGATGGACAATACGGGATGGGAGCTTCAGTTCGGAGTCGATATTATCCGCAATGCCAACCTCAAATGGAACTTCAATATTGATGCCACTTTCCTGAAAAATACAATCAAGAAGCTTCCTGACGGCAAGGATCTTCCGGCACAAGGTCTGTTCAAGGGTAAAAGTATTTACGAACATGTCTATTTCGACTGGGCAGGAGTGGATCAGCTGACAGGTCAGTCCATGTACGGAATCGATCCTTATTCGCCCGATTTTATGGAATACAATGACAATGGGGAATTGAGCTATAATCAGAATACATTCAATTCATATCTGGCGAACGCGAGAGCCGATGCCGCGGCCGGCAAGTCGGTATTTATAGAGCGTGACGGCAAATATTACACGAGCAACACAGCGTACGCAACCAAGAAGATATGCGGAACAGCACTCCCTACAGTTTACGGTTCGTTCGGCACCGGTCTCAGCTGGAAGGGGATCAATCTTGGGGTACTTTTCACGTATAGCCTTGGAGGAAAGACATATGACGACAATTATCAAGGTCTTATGTCTGCCGGATCTGTTGCAGGAGCGTTGCACAGGGATGTGCTGAAATCGTGGACCGAGGCTCCCGCCGGTATGACGGCAGACAGCCCTGACAGGATAGATCCGAAAGGCGTTCCGCAGTTGTGCGCGGATTATTCACAGGAGAACAATGCCACAAGCTCCCGCTGGCTTACAAGTAGCAATTACCTTTGTCTGAAGAATGTGAATCTTTCATATGACTTTCCTAAAAGCTGGGCGCATGCGATGGCGATGCAGAATCTGAATTTAGGGGTGACTGTAGACAATGTGTTCGTGGCCGCAAAGCGCAAGGGAATGAACCCGCAGTACGGATTCAAAGGGGGACAAGGTCGTTTCTATGTTCCTTCCAGGACCGTTTCTTTCCAGCTTACAGCCAGATTCTGATACTTAATTACTATAAACGAATACTTCTATGAAAACTAATAATATATTCAAAGGATTGGCTGTCATGGCTCTTGTAGCAGGCATGTTTTCTTGCTCAGAGAATTATCTGTCTACCGAGCCTCAGACCCAATTGGACAACAAGGATGCTGTAAACAGTCCGGAGGGAAAGAAAGCGGCGGTGTACGGTATATGCCAGTCGATGTACAAACAATACAGTTATCTGTACAGCTACAGATGGTTCAACGGTGAGCCCTGGCTGTCGATGTTCTATGGCGAGGTGCCCGGGCAGGATTATTTCTCATATTTCTGGACTGCAAGTGACCGTAATGTGGTTAATTGGAACCGTATGCGAAATAACACTGCAACAGCTTCTTATGTGGCATGGAGTTACTGCTATGGACTTATAGCGCAGGCAAACAATGTTATTGATGCAACCCCGATAAAGGACGTGGCGGACAGTGAGACTGCTTTCCGTCTGGCGCAGGCCCGTACAATCAGGGCACATGCATATGTCCGTCTCTTGCAGATTTATGGCCCGCGTTGGGATGACAGTCAGAACGGTGCCGTGAAATGCATCGTGCTGCACAAAAATGCGGTGGATCCGAGCGGTGATGTGAATGCACCTCTTGCATCCATGAGCGATGTGCTTGATTTTATCTATAAGGATCTTGACGAAGCGGAGAAACTGTATGAGGCAAGCGGCATGCACAGGTTCTATGACTGGGAACCGGACGAGGATATAGCCGACGGTATCTACGCACGTGCCGCATTGCTGAAGAACGACTGGCCGACTGCCCAGAAAAAGGCCAAGGCCGCCCGTCAGAATTACAGCATGAGCACAGCAGACGAGTATCTTGCCGGTTTCGCAGAGCCGGCGAGCGATTGGATGTGGTGTAGCACGTCGGCATCGGCAGGTATGTATTTCGCTGCATTCGGTGCATCATATGCCTGTAACGGAGCATATCCGTGTCGCTGGCAGAGTATAGGAGCGGGGGCAATCAATTATGATCTGTACAAGCAGATGGACAGGAATGATATAAGATGTCAGCTGTTCTTCACTCCCGACAAACTGTCTGATCCGGCAAACGAACCTGGTTTCTGGAGTGAAGATTTTGTGTCGCCCACTTCCATGGACGTGAACGCGTGGGGTGATAACGGTCCGAGTCCGATAGCCGAAGATCTTTACAATATGGGCAAGGCGGCATATGAAAGGGTAGGCGCGTCCAAAGGATGGCCCGGTCCTTATACAAACCCGACAGCAGGACAGTACTACACAGCGGGAACATTGATTCCATTCGGAGCACAGTTCAAGTTCTGGGCTATAGATTATTATGGCTCTTCGTCTTTCCCGTTCATGCGTGCGGCCGAGATGTTGCTGACAGAGGCTGAGGCCGCATGTCACAACGGAGACGAAACAACAGCCAAAGCCAACCTTGCTGAGTTGAATGCCAACCGAATTGATGGTTATACCGAGACTACAGCTACGGGAGATGCACTTCTGGAGGAGGTGAAGCTTAACCGCCGCATCGAGCTTTGGGGCGAGGGGTTCAACTGGTTTGACTATAAACGCTGGAACGAGCCTATGGTCCGCAAGGCATGGGTGGCAGGCGATGTCAGCTCAAACAATATCCCGGCCGGACAGGCAGGTACTTATGACGTGAGCATGAACAGCGGATGGCGCTGGATTATTCCGAGGAAGGAAACCCAATACAACACATATATCGACCAGCAGGAGATTATGAAATAGTCATTGAATCTGTACTAAAGAATCAGAACCGCCCCACACCGTATATGACGATGCGTGGCGGTTTTATAATTGTTCCGGCAGATTGTATTTTAAAATATTCTTCGTATATTTGCATTTGATTGGCAGACTCCGTAAATGGTTGGAGTGTGTCGGCCGTTTAAATCACTTCAACATTGAAAAATCACTTATTCATTATATTATGAAAAAAATTGTTGTATCCGTTTTGGCGTTTGCAGGAGTAGTTCTTTTTGCTTCAGCTGAACCGCTGACACCTGAAGATGCCTTGCAGCGTGCCCGCACTTCAGGCGCAAAGGTTGCTTCGGTGACAGGAAGCCGGCAACTGACCTTGTCCCATACCTTAAAAACTGATGCCGGAGCTCCGGCTCTTTACGTTTTTGACCGTCCGTCTGAGTCCGGCTATATGATTCTCAGTGCTGACGATGTTGCTTCTCCGGTATTGGGTTATGCCGACAGCGGCAGTTTCGATATGCAGAATATATCTCCGCAGATGAAATGGTGGCTTGAGCAATATGCCGACCAAATAGAATATGCTGTCAAGAACGGTGTGAAACCAGTTCAAACAGAGACCAGGGCTCAGATAACAAATGTGGCTCCAATGATCAAAAGCAAGTGGAATCAAAGTGCCCCTTATAATGATCTGTGTCCTGTTTATCCGGCTACAGGACGGAAGAGTGTTACCGGTTGTGTGGCTACCGCTATGGCACAGGTAATGAACTATTGGAAGTATCCCGATGTCGGAAAAGGAACAGCCAATTACAGACCGTCGGGTTTCTCATCCAATCTTACAATGGATTTCACTCAGACAAAATTTGATTGGAATAATATGTTGAACGATTATGTGTCGGGAAATTATAATACTACACAGGTGGCTGCTGTGGCTACTCTGATGAAGGCGTGCGGATATTCGGTGCAGATGAATTATTCTTCGTCTGCTTCAGGTGCAACTTCCTATAATATGGGCAAAGCGCTTATAAACAATTTTAATTATAACAAGAATCTTTCTTACGAACAGCGTAACTATTACACGACTTCCGAATGGAACCGTATGGTGTATGATGAACTGTGTGCCGGACGCCCTGTGCTTTATGGCGGTCAGTCGGATGGAGGCGGCCACCAGTTTGTCTGTGACGGTTATAATGACGGCTTCTACCATATCAACTGGGGTTGGGGTGGTATGAGCGACGGTTATTTTAAGCTTGAATCGTTGAATCCAGACTCTGAGGGAATAGGTGGAGGATCCGGAGGATATAATTTCCGGCAGGACATACTGAAGGGTGTGCAGCCGGAAGCAATTGATAATCTAAATGCCTGTACGATTGTTCAGAACGGTTCGTTGACCGCTGTGAAATCCGGAACAAGGCTGACGCTGTCACTGTCTGGAGGAACGGATCCAGGTTGGTGGAATATGACATATAATTCTTTGAATATTAGGATTGCCATGCTTGTCAGTCCTGTAGATGATCCATCTAAGGTTACGTATGTTACAATTCTTAATCAAAATATCAGTGCCCGCTCCGGTTTCAGATCTTTGAATTTTACTTTCCCGTCTAATTTGTCTAATGGCAAGTATTTGTGTAGGTTGATGACCTGGAACAATACGGATGTGAACGCCCAATGGCTACCTATGAGATGTAGTCCGGGCATGAGAAGCAGTATCTATATTACAAAATCTGGGAGTACCTTGTCTATAGAAGATATACCGGCGGCTTCATTGACAATGACCGAGGGTAATGTTATAGGTGAGGTATATTATCAGTGTGTGACTAAGGTGTCGGCTGCATTGAAAAATGAATCAGATTCGGAACTTTCATCCACAATTGTTCCTGTCCTGGTCAATTCGTCCGGATCTGTCATCATGCAGGGTTCTTCAGTGGCTCTGACACTTATGCCGGGTGAAACTCTTACCAGAGAATGGGAGACTGTGTTTGATCTTGCAGACGGTGTGTCTGCTCCCACATCTGCTTTGCAGGCATATCTGATGTTTGCTGATCAGGCTACCGGAAAAGCTTATAATGTCACTGTTCCGGTTACAGTTAATGTGAATACTTCGGGTGTGAGTCCTTCAGTACTTAATTTCTCAATTGCCGGTGCCGCCCGTGAACAAGTGAACGGAGTTTATAATGTATGGATTGTGAAAGACCCCGCGCACATTAATACATCATTCTCTCTGCGTAATACTAGGGGTTATTTCGGTTATCCGACATATATTTATATATCTCCCTATAATAACAACTCGATTTTGAAGTTGACACAGGTTGCAAACTCTACAGTGAAAAATGGCATAATTTCGTTGAAGTGTGATGTTAATTACAGTGCGGCCGAAGAGGGTGAGGTATATACAATAGGTGTATTGTATTACGGACCTTATAATGGTGAAATGGGATATATGCCGCTTAATCAATCTGCATTTTCGGTTCGCCGAGACACTTCAGGTGTGGATGAGATTGCAGGTAACGGTTTCAATCTTTCGTTCAACAAGGAGGAAGGCACTGTCGTGGCTGACGGGGATGTGACAGAGTTGACCGTTGTCGACATGAGCGGAAATGCAGTACCAGGCGAGATGGAGGCATCTTCTGAAGGAAAGCGTTTTGTTATTGACAGCGGTTTCAGAGGTGTGGCTGTGGTAAAGGCCGTAAATGCCTCAGGTGATGTACGAACATTAAAGATTGTACGTTAAGTAAATAAATACGTTAAGTTAGATAAAAAAGGGAAACATAATCAAAGGCTCCATTCCCGACAGGAATGGAGCCTTTTTCTAAAAGAAAACCGTTTATTAAAAGCGCAGTGGCTGTACCCGACGGTTGGGAATGCGACTTGGGACAAGTCGCACAATATACTTGACATATCATTATTTTATTTTGTGTTTTATGAAAAAGATCCTTGTGACAATCGTATTAATGCTGATAGGGGATGTGTTTGTCTATGCAAAACCGGCCGTGCGTTGCCTTATGCAGAGCATACAGCCTGACGGAACAACTTTGTCTGTCTATAAACGTGGTGACGAACGTAGCCACAACGTGTTTACGAAGGACGGATATCTTGTGTTGAAAGACGATGCGCGAGGATATTGCTATGCGGATGTGGATAATGACGGAAAGCTGATAGCTACTGCGATTCAGGCTCGCGATCCGGAGTCGCGTACTGACAAAGAGAAAGCATTCCTGCGCAATCTGAATGGCGAAGCAATAGTATCCGCTTTGAGGTCAAAAGAGGAAATGGCACTTGGATCCTCCCGATACAATACTATAGGGCTTACAGGAGGTGTGGCATACGACCGGACTCCGGCCACCCGTGGACCGGGGCTTTTCCATTATGCTTTTCCTGTGAAAGGTAAACAGAAGGGACTTGTGATATTGGTTGAGTTTCCTGATGTGAAATTCAACTCTAAAAACAGTTCCAAATACAACAGAGTGGATTCCAAAACATATTTCACGGAGATGCTTAACAAACCGGGATTTAATACGTATGGAGCCACCGGTTCTGCGCGAGACTGGTTTGTTGGTAATTCCGGAGGTCTGTTTGAACCGGAATTTGATGTGTTCGGTCCGGTTACTTTACCGAATAATATGAGTTATTATGGCGGGAATGATTATCTTGGTGAAGACAAGAACCCCGGGCAGATGGTGATTGATGCCTGCAATGCTCTCGACGGAGAGATCGACTTTAAGGAGTATGACCGCAACGGGGACGGATATGTGGATAATGTCTATGTCTTTTATGCCGGATACGGTGAGGCGGATTCCGATGAGTCAGATGCGATATGGCCCCATTCCTGGTCAATCTCCGATGCGGCGGGTAAGCCGCTGTTTCTTGACGGTGTGTATGTGGATTCATATGCATGTTCTAATGAGACATGCGGATACAGTAGCTATGGTGTGCTGAAAAACCGTCCGGACGGTATCGGAACTTTTGTGCATGAATTCAGTCATGTGATGGGATTGCCCGACCTTTATTCGACAAACACAACTAATACAGATCCGGCTCTTGAACCTTTCACTCCCGGAGAATACTCTGTGATGGACTATGGCCCATACAATAACGAGGGTCTGACTCCTCCTAATTATTCCACATACGAGCGTTATGCGTTCGACTGGATTGCTCCGGGGGAGATTGAGGTCGGTAGTTACGTGCTTGATAATCTTGAGGATACCAACAAGGCTTATATAATCAGGACTGAGAGGGAGAATGAGTTTTTTTTGCTGGAAAACCGTCAGCTGAAAGGCTGGGACAAGTATCTGCCGGGGCATGGTATGCTTGTATGGCATGTGGATTTTTACCAGCCGGTTTTTTATGCGAATACGGTGAACAATACCCGCGATCACCAATATGTGGATTTGGTGGAGGCGGATAATATACAGGATTATCCTGTGAGGTATAATCCTTATTACGGCTATTTCGAACCTGTGGCTTCCACACAAAACGGTGATACTTTTCCGGGCAGTAAGAATGTGACGGCTTTCGGCGTGTCTACAACTCCGGCTTTGAAGTCGTGGAGCGGAAAAGATCTTGGGGTTGAATTGATGGAGATCGCTGAGAATAACGGTATTGTTTCATTCAAGGCATTGCGGGGTAACGGTTCCGGTGTGACGGGAATAGAGGATTTGTCGACGAATAAATTTGTCGGCAGTCTGTATACCCTTGATGGTGTCTTTGTCTCTGATGTGAAGGGGTGTCTTCCCGATTTGAAATCCGGTATATACATATTGCGCCGTACGGACGGATCTTCAATCAAGATAGTAATATAAAAAATTGCTGTCCAATAAAACTCAAATATCACAATAAAGTAAGGCACGCCGGGAAAATGTAAAGTGCATAATTAATGCTGTAAGGGTTAAAAAGAATCACGGATATCAAGTGAATTTATGTGCTTGATATCCGTGATTCTTGTAACACAAAAACCGTATATACCGGAATTGGGGTCGGGTGATAATTGTATGTATGAAGGATTGTGAGTGTTATGATGGGTAATAAGAATCGCGGATATCAAGCACGTGCGTGCTTGGAGAGGGCGCGGATAGGAACGGAT
>CAQFOZ010000069.1 GCA_948788915.1 uncultured Muribaculaceae bacterium
GAATGTTTTCTTCCGAATAATCGATAATTTTGCACTTGCCAGTTGAGAGTAGGATGCGATTTTAACATTTCTCTGTGATATGTTTTTTTTGAAAAAACTTGGTTTTAGTGAAATGTTTTATTAAATTTGTGACTTAAAATAAAGGTAAAATCTTATCATCTTATTTTAAAAAAATCAAAAATATTAAAAATAGCTGTTAAGAGCTAAGTATTTAAACACGATTTTTTCAGGCTAACAGTTCAATCTTATGCGTAAAAAGCTATTCTTTCTTTTGGCTTCTATTCTCGTTACTTTGCACGTCTCTGCGGAAGTGGTTGTTACGGGAGAAGTCATTGACAAGCAACTTTCCGACCCACTGCCGGGTGTAACCGTGCAGGCCAAGGGTGCGAAAGGGAAATTGATCACATCCACAGTCACGGATGTTGACGGCAAGTTTAAAATCAAGGTTCCGAGTGTAGGTACCAAACTTCAGTTCTCATTTGTAGGAATGACAACTGAGGAGGCAAAGGCCACAGCAACGCCAATGCACATCGAAATGACGCCATCCACTACCTCTCTTCAGGAGGTGGTCGTGACAGGTATGGGTACACAGGACAAACGACTCTTTACAGGAGCTACATCAAAACTTGATGCAGACGGCAACATGCTTAGCGGTATGAGCGACGTGAGTCGTTCGCTTGAAGGTCGTGCAGCCGGTGTGTCAGTGCAGAATGTCAGCGGTACGTTCGGTACCGCTCCGAAAATCCGTGTGCGTGGTGCCACATCTATTTATGGTAACTCCAAGCCTCTGTGGGTTGTAGACGGCGTAATCCTTGAGGATAATGTTGAGCTTGATGCCGATGCTCTTTCTTCAGGTGATGCCAATACGCTTATCGCTTCCGCCATCGCCGGTCTTTCAGCTGACGATATAGAATCTTTCCAGATTCTTAAGGATGGTGCTTCCACCTCTATATATGGTGCGCGCGCCATGGCGGGTGTGATTGTCGTTACAACAAAACAGGGAAGAAAAGGTCACACATCAATCAGTTATACAGGTGAGCTGACCTATCGTCTCAAACCTTCATATAGAGATTATAACATCTGTAATTCTCAGGAGCAGATGGGTATTTATCGTGAGATGGAGAAAAAGGGTTGGTTGAGTTTCGCTTCTCTCGCAAACTCAAGCTCATCCGGTATCTACGGTACGATGTATAAACTCATCAATACCTATGATCCGGTAACCGGTAAATATGGTTTGCCCAACACCGAGTCTGCCCGTAATGAATATCTCCGTCAGGCTGAGATGAGAAACACAGACTGGTTCGACCTTTTATTCAACGATAACATTATGCAGACACATTCGGTGTCGGTTTCGGGTGGTACGGACAAAGGTAATTTCTATTCCTCATTCTCTTATATGAATGATCCGGGCTGGTACAAGTCTTCCAACGTGGACCGCTACACATTCAATGCGAATGCGTCTTATGATCTGTCACGCACTCTTCGCGTGGGATTGCGCACACAGGATTCTTACCGCTCCCAGAAAGCTCCGGGTACATTGTCCCAGGATGTGGATGTTGTGAGTGGTGCAGTAAGCCGTTCATTCGATATCAACCCGTTCTCTTATGCAATGAACACATCGCGTACTACGGATCCCAATGCCAGACTAACCCGTAATTATGCGGATTTCAATATCTTTGACGAGCTTAACAATAACTATATAGACCTTACTGTGGTTGATGTGAAATTCCAGGGTGAGCTCCAGTGGAAGCCATGGTCTTTCCTTTCATTCAATGCATTGGGATCTATGCGTTATGTGGCAACCAATCAGAACCATTATATTCTTGATAAAGCCAACCAGGCCGAGGCTTACCGTGCAGGTGTGAATCCGGAGAACGCTACAATCCGTGCGTCCAACCCGTATCTGTACACAGACCCGTCTAATCCGAACTCGCTTCCTATCTCGGTACTTCCTGCCGGTGGTATTTTCTATCACCTCAATCGTGGTATGAAGCAGCTTGACTTTGCGGCGAGCGGAACCTTCAACAAGACTTTCAACAATAAACACCTCGTCAACCTGTTTGCACGTTTCGAGGCTTCCAAACTCAATCGTGTTCTTGAGCGGTTCGATGGATGGGGCATCTGTTACGACAACGGTAACCTTCCTTTCACCGACTGGCGTCTGTTCAAGCAGATGGGTGAGGAGAACGGTGTTTACTACGAGGATACCCGCACACAGGCCCGTTCACTTGCATACATTGCCAACGGATCTTATATGTTCGATAACCGTTACGTAGTAAACGGAACAATCCGTTACGAAGGCTCCAATAAACTCGGCAAGGCCAAGAAGAGCCGCTGGCTGCCTACATGGAACATATCCGCAACCTGGATTGCCGACAGCGAAAGCTGGTTTGCAAATCCTGTGCTTGCGACAGCAAAACTGCGTTTCAGCTACTCTCTGACGGCGGATGCCGGTCCGGCAAGTGTGTCCAACGCATACCCGATCTTCTATCCGACGCGCCCGTGGCGTCAGGACACTGAGGCGTTTGAGCAGAGTCTTTATCTCTCTTCTTTGGCCAACTCGGAGTTGACATACGAGAAGAAACATGAGATTAACATTGGTGCTGATCTCGGTTTTCTCAACAACCGTATTAATGTTGTGTTCGACTGGTACAAACGTAACAACTATGACCTTATCGGACGTATCTTCACCCAGGGTGTGGGCGGTGAGATCGCTAAATATGCGAATGTTGCCTCTATGGCTTCTCACGGTGTTGAGTTCACTATTTCTACAAATAACCTCACCCATCCTGAATGGAAATGGACCACAGACTTGACATTCTCTTACGCTAAGAATAAGATTACCGACCTCAAGAGCCGTTCACGTGTTCTGGATCTTGTGCAGAGCACAGGTTTCGCTATGGAGGGTTATCCCGTACGTGCAATCTTCTCAATTCCGTTTGCCGGGCTGACACAGGATGGTCTGCCGCAGGTGATCAACGAGAACGGAGAGGTTACCACATGGGATATTAACTTCCAGGAGTATGAGAAACTTGGCTTCCTCAAATATGAGGGTCCTGTCGATCCCCCCTTCACAGGTGGTTTTGGTAACAACCTTTCATGGAAGGGATTTAACCTGAATGTGTTCCTGACTTATTCGTTCGGAAACAAGGTGCGTCTTGACAACGTATTCTCTTCCCGTTATTCAGACCTTACCGCAATGCCGCGTGAGTTTATGAACCGCTGGGTTGAGAGTGGTGATGAGTATTACACCAATATTCCGGCAATCGCGTCGAAGCGTCAGGTGTTCAATGAATCGAAGATTTCTTACGGATACAATGCCTATAACTATTCTACTGAGCGTGTTGCAAAGGGTGACTTCATTCGTTTGAAAGAGATTTCACTTACTTACAACTTCCCCAAGACTGTGACACGTGCGCTCCGCATCAATGATGCTTATGTGAAGTTGGCTACAACCAACCTGTGTCTCCTTTATTCAGACAAGAAACTCAACGGACAGGATCCTGAGTTCTTCAATGCAGGTGGTGTAGCATCACCGACACCGAAGCAGTTTACATTTACTCTTCATTTCAATCTTTAATCAGTTCACGAATAAAATGAAAATAAATATATTTAAATATGCGCTTGTTGCGGTTGCGGCCGTTGGATTGAGCTCTTGCGCCCATTTCCTCGATGTGCCGACCGATACCCGCGTTGAGCTTACGAATCCGGAGCAGCTTCGCATGTTGTTGAATGCCTCTTATCCACAGCATAACTATGCCTGGATCGGTGAGATAATGAGCGATAACATAGAAGACAATAATACTCCGGATGCAGACGGACTTCGTTATAATCTCCCTTCTTATGATCGTGGTGATGACGAGATGTTCCGTTTCGACCAGTGTGTTTCATCCTCTGGTAGCGACTCTCCTTATGGTGTATGGGAGACCATGTATAATTCAATCGCGGCATGTAACCATGTGCTTGAGGCTTCAGAGCGCATAGCACAACAGGAACTTTCCAATCTTGATCGTCAGAAACTTAATGCCGTTACAGGCGAGGCTCTTGTCCTACGTTCATATTGTCATTTCATACTGGCACAGATGTTCTGTATGCCTTATGGCGGTGTCGAGAAATCCAAAGGACTTCAGGGCATCC
This sequence comes from uncultured Muribaculaceae bacterium, assembly GCA_948788915.1. Lineage (GTDB taxonomy): Bacteria > Bacteroidota > Bacteroidia > Bacteroidales > Muribaculaceae > Lepagella. Next base: position 4,138 of record CAQFOZ010000069.1, read on the forward strand.
CTTATGCCGACAAACCGGAAACAACTGTCAAGCCGGATTATGAGCGTCCTACACTGGCTTATACATATGAGCGTATTGTAAAGGATTTTGATGAGGGTATACTCCTTATTGACAACACTTTCTATGAGCAACCTAAATATCATTTCAACCTTACCGCCGCCTACGCTTACGGTGCACGTCTGTTCCTTTTCATGCGTCAGTACAACAAGGCATTCAACTACGCCAATATGGCTCTCGGTGCTCCCAAGGTTGCTGATATTAATGTTGCAAGCACATCTCTGCGTACGGATCCTTCTATATATCTGTCTGACGTTTACAGCAAGAAAGATGGATTTTTTAACCTTACTGATATTGGTTATTACCAGAATGGTTCTGACAAGCAGTGGAATTTCTTGCTTTATCCGGTATATTCTACCGCATTGCGACACCAAAGTGGTGGCAGACGTTATGCCAAGATCCGCAATGCTCTGAATTCTACTATTCATGGTGCTTCACCGGCATGGTCAAGATTCAAATGGAGTAAATCAAATGGTAGTGGAGGATCTTTCTGTATGCATCCTTGCTTTAACCCGACTTATATTAATGGTAAGGCTGAATATGGGTATTGGTGCGGAGAGAATATTCAGGAGTTCTTCGAATATACCGACAAGGTGGCCGGCATCGGTTATGCACATGAGACACGTCGCGAATTCTTTGGAGAGGAGACTTTGTTGGTACGTGCAGAGGCAGCTCTCTTTTTGGGTGATTCCAATACCGCTCTTGCAGATCTCGATGCATGGGAGAAGAACCGTCGCAAGTGTCCTTCGGCAGTCGGCAAGGAGAGTAATTTCGTTGATTTGACTATTGCGAATATAAATGATTTCTATGTTACCTCAGTTCCGGCTGACCGAAATTCATCTGATGGTTATGACAATGGTTACGGTATTGCCAAGGAGATCCATATAGACATTATTTGTCCGGAAACTGATGCTAAAGTTGATTTTGCATCTGTTGAGGGTATGCTTCAGTGTATACAGCATTTCCGCCGTATTGAGACTCTTGAAACAGGTATGCGCTGGTTTGATATCAAACGTCTTGGACTTGAATACTCACATGTTGTAGGTAAGGAGAAAACTGTCTACCACCTGGATATTGAGGATCCGCGCAAGGCAGTGCAGATCCCGGCAGATGTAGTTGCGGCAGGTCTTGCTCCGAATGTAAGCAAATTGGATTTTAATGTCAGAAGCAATACCGAGAAAGCGGTGCCTGTTAGGTGATGATATTTTTCGATATTTACTCTGATAATCATATTTTAACAGATTTAAATAGAATACACAATGAATATATCTAAATATTTGAAGCTTACAGGAGCAATCGCAATCCTTCTTCCTCTTGCCGCATGTAGTGGAGATGATCTCGGACCCTCTATTTTCCCGGATGTGTCTGATGATGCAGATCCCAACAGCTATACCTATAAGTTTGACACCTGGGTTAATCGTGAGTTCCGCGATGTCTATAATCTTGATTTCAAATACAAGATGGAAGATGTTGAGGCGGATATGAACTATAATCTGGTTCCCGCCACATTCGACAAGGCTCGTGATCTTTGTCTTCTCACCAAGTATCTTTGGTTCGATTCTTACGGTGAGCATACCGGTGTCGATTTCTTGAAACAGTACGGGCCCCGTATTCTACATCTTGTAGGCTCTCCTGCATACAATCCTAATAATGGAACAGAAATCCTTGGTTTGGCTGAGGGTGGCCTGAAGGTTACACTCTTCAAAGTTAATGAGATGGATCTTTCAGACATCAACCAGATGAATGAGATGTACTTCCGTACGATGCACCATGAGTTCGCCCATATCCTGCATCAGACTAAGACTTATCCGGTTGAGTTCAATACTCTTTCCACAGGCCGTTACGACGACTCTTCATGGCAGAGCAAGGATATCGGTTATGTAGCCAGTCTTGGCTTTATTACTCCTTATGCTTCATCTCAGACACGTGAGGACTTTGCGGAGACGATCGCTAACTATCTTACACGTACCGACGATGCCATGGAGCTTATCAAATGGATGGCTGCCCAGGGATGGACTACAGGTATTGAAGGAGATATAGATCCCGGTGATGATGTTACATATTATTGCCGTTATTTTATTCCGGATGCAGAAAAGCCCGATGAGAAAGAATATTTCCTTTACTCACAAGAGAAAGATCATACTTATCGTCCGGTAATTATAGGATATAATGGTGAACGTTTGTACACTGTGGCCGATGTGGAAAGCTATCTTGAGAATTTCGCAAAGACTCATACAATCTCTTCCGTGGCAGATGATGATCTGATTAATGGTCTTGATATCATTAATCAGAAGCAGGATATAGCCCGTAAATGGTTTAAAGAAATATGGCAGCTTGATTTAGATCAATTGCGTGAGATTGTTCAGCGTAGACAGAATGAATTTGACATCGATGCTCTTCGCAGCGAAGTTGATGCGATTCCTGATCCTGTAGTAAAATAACTTAACAAGGAATGATTAAAATGAAAAAAATATTATTCATATTACCGCTTTTGACACTTGCTTTTGTTTCATGCAACAGCCAGGAAGATCCAATCTTCGAGAATTCGGCTGCAGAACGTCTTGACATAAGCCGTACCGCTGCTTTGGAGAAGCTTGTCAAGGATGGCGGTCTCTGGGCAATGGAATATTTTGCCAATGCTGATGAACCCGGATATGTAATGCTTTTCCGTTTCGACAAGAACGGTTCGGTGGAAGTCAGTGCCAACCATAAGTGGATAGACGGTCAGTTCCGTCAGGAAAGATCTCTATGGACCATAAACAGTGATAACGGAACCGTATTGTCGTTTAACTCTTACAACTCATTGTTTCATGTTTTCTCAGATCCTGCAAATATTACTGGTCCGAACGCTCCGATCAATCCGGATACAGACAAGGATATAGATGAGACAGGTATCGGTCATGAGGGAGACTATGAGTTTATGGTAATGGCTGATAGTGATGAAAATACGATGCGTCTGTTAGGTAAGAAGAGAGCGTACAATATTTATATGCACAGACTCCCTTCCGATACAAATGAAAAAGAGTATCTTGAGAATCTTACAAATAAGGTAAATATTCTTGATTCCAAGTTCAAGACATTTATTCTTACGGATGCAGACGGTGCCGAGTATGAGATTTCAGGTCTTGCCGGTGGTGTATTGTCCCAGTTCCCACGTTCGGTCTATGACGCAGATGGCAATCTTATAGTCGAGGCTGATCCTGTATCCCAGACAACAACGGCAAATGGTATCTTTACTTACAGTGGTTTCCGTTATGCCGAGAAGTATGAGGCAAAGAAGGCTGATGACAGCGAGTGGGAGGTTCCGGAGTTTTTTTGGGCTGAAGACGGCAGTCTGGTTAACACCGAAATGGGTCTTCGCATCACAGCTCCGTCTCCTGTGGAGAACATGTCTGATGTAACTTTCAGGTGGCTGATAGACCCATCCACATTTACTGGAAAACTGCTTGATGCATATAATGCTGCTTCTGCTGCAGTCCTTGCGGAGTTGGGTACAAGTAATAAATTAGGAAGTATTGTCCTTGACTGGGGATCTGATACATCAAACAAGATGAGTCATAGAATTAATGGATCTCTTGGTACTAAAAAATGTTATGATTATTTTACTGTTGCCGAGTCTAAGGGAAATTCGTTTACTACAACTCTGACGGGTTCTAACAGTACGTCTGACAGGTACAATAAGCAGGTTCCGGAGCTTTGGGAGTTTAAGAAATTGTTATTGGGATCTTATGATGTGACAAATTATGATCCCATGACACCTTCAAAGATTCATTTCTCTCTAAAATCCGATCCTGCAAGTGGATTTGATGCCAATTTGCAATAATTTATTGTCGTGGGGAGGATAATTCCATCCCCACGACTAAAAAATACAAATAATCCTTATTTATTAATTAATTAAAATTTCGAGCTATGAAGAAATTTTACATGCTTATGGGCGCAGCCCTGACTGCAGCTACAGCAGTGGCTGTTGTTGGTCAGACTAATGTGGCTAATCTTACTCCGGTTAAGGTTAATCTTGAGGATTCTAAGATTATGACAAATGATAAGGCTGTTCTCTCCACTGAAACATTTAGCACACGTGCAGGTGAGACTGTAGGTGCTGCAAGTGTGAATTCACCATTCAAAATGTTCTTTGTCGGCTTATCTGAAGAGGGAAGCGGGTATAGAAATTGTTGGGGATTTGCTCCTGCATTTGGCGGAACTTTAGACTTTTCCGGTGTAGCAGAGGGCGCGACAACTTATAAATGGAATTGGAACAATGGTTATAAAAGTGATAGCCCTTCATACAAAGACTTTGAAAAAGAAGGTAGTGCTTTGTCTATTGACCTGACTCCTGCATCTATGGTCAGTGATCTGATGCTCACTGCTGTCAATGGTGATAATTCTCAGGTTGCAACACCCGTAGCAGAATTATATATGATGGGAGGTTCTTTCCAGTATTATTTTGGTTCTAGTGCCGCTGCATGTGGCTTGACTATGTATCCTCCTGTTGGCGGAGAACTTGGTGGAACATATCAAAATTATAATGCTTATGACAAGTCACCTGCGTCCGCTGCGAAATTTGACGCAAATGGTTCTTCTAAGGACTGGCCTGCTGTTCTTCCTCTGATGAATAAAGTAGGACAAGCAACAGATTACACTGATGTTAAAATTAATTCTTACGGATATATTATACCGGCTCAGTCTTCACCATACAAATTTACAAAAGTATTCACACGCTTTAAATGTATATTTAGCGGGCCAACTACGTTGAAGGGAACAATTTATCCTGTTTCTTCTGATAATAAAATTCAGATGGATAAGCCAATTGCTAAAATGACGGCAAATGTAACTAAAGAAACTGTGAATTATTTCACATGGAATGTAGTTCCCGTGGATCAGGATGGTGATGAGGTTGAAGGCGATGTAATTGTTAATAATACAGCTATTTATATTGCTGTAGAAGATTTCGCATCTGATCCTGCAGTGACACAGCTTGTTCCAATTTATGGTGCTGGTACATCTTGGCCGACTGCCGACAGTAAAAATCAGCCTTACTTCAGAAATTCATATGTGTCGCTTTCATATAAGTATCAGGGAGCTGATAAGGAAGCTTTAACTATGTGTCCTTATAATTATTATGAAGACGATGAGCGCACGACACTTTGGATATCTGCAAATTATCTTTGGATGATTGATGCTGTATTCCCATTTGTATTGAATGCGGAAACAAATGGACTTGATTTTGATGTTGAAATACCTGTTGCCGGTGGTCAGAAAGAGGTTAAAGCTGATCCGTTCTATTATCAGTTAAAACTCCTTGTTGAAGGTGAGGCTATGAATGTTGCGGTTGATGGCAACTGGATTTCTTATGAGATCAGTTCTCCTGATGTAGCTAATGGTAATACTACAACAATTACAGTTAAAGGTACAGCTCTTCCTTCCGGTAGTGAGGGGCGCAGAGGTTCCATTACTTTCACGGGTATGGCTCAGGATTTCACAATCAATGTAACTCAGGGTAAGGTTTCTTCAGGTGTTAACGATATCGTTGTTGACGCTGAGGCAGCTCCTGTATACTATGACCTTCAGGGCCGCAAAGTAGTTGGTACTCCTGACAAGGGCGTATACATCGTTAAGCAGGGCAACAAGGTTAACAAAGTTATCCTCTAATTACGATTTTTTAATCCCAATATAATAGAGGGGTGACTGCATCGCAGTCTCCCCTCTATTTTGTCTATATTGTGATCTGGCTGTACCGGACGGTTAGGACTGCGGCTTGTCCCCAAGCCGCGCAAGAATCACATACGGGGAAATGGTACAAGCTTTTGCGAGGTCTTTTTGGGGAGATTTTTGTGAGGCTGGGGACAGCCTCACCACCTAAGAGACGGGTAAGGGGTGCGCTGACACGGACTTGTGTCGTATTTTTGGCTGAGTCCGTGATACTCTTCTTTGGGGGATTTTTTTGTGAGGCTGGGGACAG
>CAQFOZ010000070.1 GCA_948788915.1 uncultured Muribaculaceae bacterium
CAGGACCCCAACATTAAAAGTGTTGTGCTCTACCAGCTGAGCTAGCGAATCATCTTTGTGCTGAGGTTTCCCTCAAAAGCGATGCAAAATTACGACTTATTTTTTTAACATGCAAATAATCCTCAAAAAAAATTATATTTTTTGTCTGAAATGCTGTTTTTATTTAATTTTGTAATGGAGTATTAATTCAATATAGACTATGCGGACAGCCCGTGCATATAGCCTGTACGGAAATGCTCCCACCTAATATTTTGTTTATGGATATTTCTGTTGTTATCCCCTTGTATAACGAGGAAGAGTCGCTGCCGGAACTGGCTTCCTGGATCGAGCGTGTTATGAATGCAAACGGTTTCTCTTATGAGATAATCTTTGTCAATGATGGTTCTACAGATCGCTCTATGGAGGTGATCCGCAGTCTTGCTGATAAAAATCCGGCAATCCATGCCATATCTTTCTCACGCAACTATGGTAAGTCTCCGGCTCTTGACCGAGGTTTTCACCGCGCGGAAGGCGACGTTGTGATAACAATGGACGCCGATCTCCAGGACAGCCCGGACGAAATACCGGAACTTTACCGAATGATAAAGGAAGATGGATACGACCTTGTGTCCGGATGGAAGAAAAAACGCTATGATCCTCTGTCAAAAACCATACCTACAAAACTGTTCAACGCCACTGCGCGACGTGTGAGCGGCATCAAGAACCTCCATGATTTCAACTGCGGTCTTAAGGCTTACCGCAAGGAGGTTGTAAAACACATCGAAGTTTATGGCGACATGCATCGTTATATCCCCTATCTTGCAAAAAACGCAGGATATAAACGCATAGGAGAAAAAGTGGTTCACCATCAGGCCCGCAAATACGGACACACGAAATTTGGTCTTGACCGGTTTGTAAACGGCTATCTTGATCTTGGCACATTATGGTTCCAGTCAAAATTCGGAATCAAGCCCATGCATATCTTCGGTCTGCTCGGATCTCTTATGTTCATCATCGGTTTCCTTGCAGTTCTTGTTGTGCTGATACTGAAAATTGTATCCATGAATTCATATTCATTCAATTTTTATGTAACAAAATCCGTATACTTCTATCTTGCACTCACAGCCATGGTGCTTGGCGTACAGTTTTTCTGTACCGGTCTTATCGGAGAACTCATAACAAGAAATTCTGCTGAACGCAACAATTATCTAATCGCGGAGGAATTCTGATTTGAAGAGTCTTAGAAACATACTGCTCCCGCTGCCGGCATTTATTATTGTCTGCTTATTGCTGTCAGTTCCCGGGTGTACCACCGACGAATGTCTCCAGAACAAGACCGCACTGCCCTATGCCGGACTATACGCATCGGGCGACTCCGAAAGGCAAATCTCGGTAGACTCCCTCAAGATATACGGATATGGAGCTCCGGGCGATTCCATCCTTTTCGACGGATCAAATCCTATATCAAGCATATATCTACCTTTTCGCCCGGATCATGACACCACTGTCTATATCTTCCAGTATCTGCACAAAGACCTCGCAGCGGCAGGAGTTGCCGACACCATACGCTTTGTCTATACCCGCAATCCGCGTTTTGTATCCTCCGCATGCGGAGTAAGCTATGTATTCGATATAGAAAACATAGAATCCACCGGCATGCTTATCGATTCCGTTGTGTCTCCACAAGGGATAATAGACAATATGGACAGTGAGAATCTAAAAATATATTTCAGTGTTGCGGATGATGGAAATTAAGCATATATTCTCATTTCTGGCATTTCTGTTATGCTCAATACCTGTGTGTGCCCAGGAGCCGGCAGACACCACCGGTGTAGTGCATGTAGACTCAGTCACTGTTGCCACACCGGATTCAATTGTGAAGCCCCCCCGAGTGCCAAGGAAAGTCACGCCCGTGGATATCGATGACAACAAGCCTCAGATAACCATGCATTATTATGACAAGCATGGCAATGCCCTGGCAGAACCGGTGCGCTTTCTCGCAGTCCTTGATACGGTTACGAAGCCTAAATCCAAACCTATTTATCCTTTGATCAACGGAGGAAGTGTAGGAATAAATTTCGGAGATGCCATCTTCATGGCATGCGGACAAAAATATGGCGGTTTTGATTTATGGGCAGATTTGTCCCTGTTCAACTGGATTTTCCCCGTAGTTGAATTAGGTATCGGATTTGCCGACAATACCCCGCTAAAAAACAATTATACATACAAAACCTCCCCATCATTCTACGGCAAAATAGGTTTCAACTATAATTTCATGTACAAAAGCGACCCGGCATACCAGCTGTTCGCAGGACTTCGGGTTGGATTCAGCAGTTTCAAATACAATGTCGAGAACATCACCATAAACGACGGTTATTGGCAGGAGAGCGAGAACATTTCACTCCGCGGACTACGGGCCTCCGCCGTGTACGGAGAATTTCTTATAGGTATCAAAGTTAAAATAGTAGGCAATTTCTCAATAGGCTGGAACGGACGATACCATATGAAATTCAAGGTCAACTCAAAAAGTGCCTCGACACCATGGTATATTCCCGGTTACGGTGCCTCGTCTCCTTTTTCTGTCGCAGTCTCGGCAATATATTCATTCGGTCAGAAAAAACGAGAACCGGAAGACAACACAAAATAACCCCCGACACGATGTTCCATATAAAATTAAACCGCGCTCTTTCAAACCAGGAAAGGGCGCGGTTTAATTCTATTACTGTCTATCAGAATATCGAACGGTCAAACACTCCCGGGCGTTCCACTGTTTCCGTAAATGTCCGTCCAAACCGGTCAGTGTAACTTACCACCACCGGACTGTCTGGTGCGGATGCCGTTACTTTGAAAAGGCGACGCACGCGGGGCTGATTATATCCGGATCCATATTTATCCTCCCATGTTGTCCTTTTGGTCATGTAAGTGGCCATGTAAAGTGGATTCGTATCAACTGTCTGCTCCACCTCCAGTTTCCTGCCGTTCTCCGTCACTGTAAGAGTCCCTTTCGGATCATAGTTCCACACACTTATGTAAATTGTATTTTCCGGAAGATTGCTGTAGTTTGTCCATCTGGGATAATGGCGCAAAAATGATTTTGTCTCACCATTCACTGCACAATAAGTTTTCACGCTATTCATGTCAAAGACAAAGAATTGTTTATCCGAAGGATACTCAAACGCCTGAAAATCCCATTTCACATCATTGCCGTCTGTTACAAAAGTTGAGAATCCCACCGGATTGCCGTCCGGACACAGATTATGTCCGCCATATGCGCTTGTCCACCACCATGCGCCGCATGTTCCCGCCACCGTATGATCTATCATCAGTTTAAGACTGCGCGGTGACTCATTGATCGCATTGCTGTGGGTATGCCCCGTAAGAAGGTGCACCTCCTTAAAAGGAGCTGTAAGCTCATACAATTCCTTCTCATTGCGTCTGTTTGCCTGTGTGAACACTTCTCCGGTAGCCGCCTTGTATTTGAACATGGGAGCATGAAACGCGATAAACACAGGTGTGTTCTCCGGATCCTTAACTTCGGCAAGATCCTTACGGAGCCATGCCATCTGCTCCTTGCTTAAATATGTCTGATAATCGCATGTTCCTGCCAATCCTGCCTGATGCGACAATTCCTTCCGCTTACCCTCCTTCTGATTAAGATAAACTATATTGTCAAGCACAACATAATGCGCCTTGCCGAGATTAAATGAATAATAACTCGGACCGAAAGCCTTTCTGTAAGGCTGGGCTGCAATAAAATCAGTATCATTGTCCGGCTCGGCCGCAGGGTCGTTATCATGGTTTCCCATGATATTGAAGAATTGTGTCGGATAATTTATATTCTCTATTGTCTTGCGGAAATCACCGATATTATATCCGTTCTCATACCAGTAGCGATCCCATCCGGAGTCACCGAGATCAATAGTGTATACCGGTATACCCTGCGACTTGTACTTCTCCGCCTCTTCTCGCAGACGAGGTATGTATTTCTCTGTAAAATCGGCATAATCATTACGAGCATTGATAATATGTATGTCCGTAATCGCTATCAACGCGTGCTTGTCATTATTCACCTTGCGCAGAAGGAAATCATGACGTTCCGGAGTATTTGCATCCTCCTTAAGGTTAGCCCAGAAAGCAGGAACCACCTCATTGTTCGCCACCTCGTATCCTGAAGGAATCGATATAAACACCTGTCCGTTGCGCTTTGCTGAATTCAGGTAATACGCACCCTTCGCATCTGTGCGTGTGATCTCGAAACCGTCACTTACAACAACATCTTTCACCGGTTTTCCGTCACATTCAACCACTCCTTTCACGGTTGCACCTTTCTTGCTCCCGACTTTAAGCGGAGACTCATATGTAGACTGGGCTAAAAGCGCGCACGCGCCTAATGTTATGGATGATAAAATTAAAAAAAGTCTTTTGTTCATTTCTGTTTAATAGCTTATTGTTTATAGTTGTGACCTCAAACTCCCTAACCTCCCTAAAGACCCTAAACTCCCCAAAGACCTTAATGACCCTAAACTCCCTAAAGACCCTAAAGACCTTGTGTCAAATGAATTGCTTACTCATAGAACGTCGGAGTCACAGGCTCGGGAAGGGCAGCCATGTGTTTCTCATAAAAATCTTTGAAATCGCTCCACTTATAATAAGGAGCCTGAGTTGTCGGTACAGGAAGCTTCACCTCTTTTTCATTATGCATCACCTTCAGCAACACTTCATTCTGCGGATTTTTGTAAAACACAAACTGAAGATTGGCGGCCATAGGAGTCAGCTTGCTTATCTGCCACTTCTCTCCTGTTGTTTCAGGATCCAGACCGGTCATATACCAGTCATTGATCTGCATCATGGGGATAAGGGCCATAAGATCTATATCATGTCCGAACCGGAGATCGGCCTTACGGCCGTTTCCGTCAACCGCATCCTGGGCGCGGTTCAGAATATCTTCAAGAAGCAATTTGGAATAATACATGTTTATTCCCCCGGCCTGAGGATTCGGGCCGCGCTCCGAATACTGATTATATGAGTCGGAAACAGTAAACCAATATAAATCCTCATTGGAGAAAATATCATAGAAATTGATATCCGATTCCACACCTTTCTGATTATTTCCTATATCATAAAGTTTTACAAGGAAACTCAGTTTCTTCTCCTTGTTTACCTTGGGCACACTTGTAAAGAACTGGTCATACATACCGTCTATATCCACATGCTTATAGAGCATATCCTTTTTCTCCCGGACATACAACCCTTTCTTCCAATATTTATACAGGTCGGGACTAATATCGTGCGTGTCTTTGTTAAAGAATTCAAGCCAATAGGAATTGCGCAAAGAAGAAGACTGGGTAATATCAAGTTTCGGATTATTCTCCTTCAAAGCCTCGCAGAAGCTCTGCATACTGAGCACACAGCGCACGCGCATAGTTGAACGCGCATCGATCTCGCCATCTCCCGCGAAAAGTTCCGGATAGCGGTTATACAGACGCGAGCCTATTTCCCTGTGTTGTCGGGCACCCACTGCCGACAATTCGCCTGCGCGAAACTTACCGTCAGCCGCGATTGTGCGCAGACGCTCCAATACGCTTTTCCCGAGTGGTGACAGAATGCCGAGAGAATCAGCCGGGGCAAGATGATCCACAAGCTCTGTATATTTCTCCTCATCAATCATATAGCGCGATCCGTGCCTGCCATAGTGGCTGACATAGAACGGCCGGTATCCGGCAGGAGCTGGAGTTTCCTGAGTTCCATCAAAAGTGTAAAGCTTATAATAGCCCGCCGAACACTGTTTGTCCTTGGCGATATCCTCACGCAGGGATTGCGCGTGAATTGGTAATAGCATGCCTGTGGCAAGCAACAGCAGAAAGAATTTTTTCATAGAAATTATTTGTTATCTGAAATACAATCGGGGTACTAATTTAAGAAAATTTTTCCACATGGACAACCGCGCTATTTTGGAGAAGTGGAAATAATATGCTAAATTTGAAAAGGTTTATCCATAACTAAAAAACTATATCTATATGAAAAAATTTATTTTTGTTGCAGCCTTGGCAATGGCAGGAATGTCAGCATTTGCACAGGCGCCACAGATTCGCGTCTTTTCCCACCGTGGCGGACGAATGGAAAACGACGAAAACACCATGCAGGCTTTCGTAGCCAGTGACAAAGGCGGCTACTCCGGCTATGAAACCGATATCCGCATGACTAAAGACGGCAAGTTGATCGTCACGCACGACAGCAAACTCGATCGCACCACCAATGGCACCGGCGCTGTAGAACAGAAGACCCTCGCGGAAATTCAGAAACTCGACACAAAGAAGGGAAACAAGATGCTCACACTCGACGAGCTTATGAATTTCCTGAAAGATAAAAAAGGCTTATACGTGGAGTTTGAAATGAAGACAGCACCGGTCAATCTGTATCCCACCGCACGTCTTGAAGAATATGTCGACAAGCTTTATTCCACAGTAATGGCTAAAAAACCGGCAGACGCCGATTTCCTGTTCACAAGCTCAGACGTGCGTGCGTTGCGCACAATGCGCCAGCGTCACCCCGATGCCGAAATGCTGCTTATCGTCAATGAGCCCCTTAACAAAGAAACAATCGCTTTTGCCGAAAGCCTTGACATGAAACGCATAGGAGCAAAAATGGGTGGAACTACCCGCGATGCTGTAAAACTGGCACACGACAAAGGCCTCATCGTAAGTCTCTGGCCCGGTCAATCAATAGCCGACTTTATGCTTGGAGTATACCTCGGTGCCGATTTCCTTTGCACAGACCGTCCCGCAGAATATATGGAGTGGCAGAAGAAAAACGCTCCTTATCTGAATGTAAGATATTAAAAAAATAAGATAAAATAAAAAAGCGGATTTAAAAAATCCGCTTTTTTATTTTCCTTTTTTCAATTAAGGCTTATGCCTCTTTAGGCTGCACGTTGATATAACGGCGACCCTCTTTACCTGTTGTGAACACAACTATACCATCAATCAGGGCGAACAATGTATGGTCTTTACCCATACCCACGTTCAAACCGGGATGATGAACTGTGCCACGCTGGCGTTTGATAATGTTACCAGCTTTGCAGTATGAACCACCGAAGATTTTAACTCCAAGTCGTTTGCTTTCTGATTCGCGGCCGTTCTTAGAACTACCGACACCTTTCTTATGTGCCATTTCCTATTCTGTGGTTTTAAGCGGTTACAATCTTTTTAATTAACACTTTAGAGAACTGTTGGCGATGACCGTTCTTGCGACGATAGCCTTTGCGACGTTTTTTCTTGAAAACAATCACCTTTTCTCCTTTTACGAGAGGAAGAAGAACTTCGCACTCAACTTTTGCACCTTCCACGGCAGGAGCACCGACTGTAACGTCGCCGTCGGCATCAAGAAGAAGAACTTTGTCGAAAGCGACTGCGTCACCCTCTTTTACATCTGCGCCGAGATGATGGACATAAAGGAATTTACCCTCTTCAGCTTTGAACTGCTGTCCTTTGATTTCTACAATTGCGTACATTTAAGTATCTGTATATTAAATTAATCCGTTGGGCGGAGCTGTCCGGAAAAATCCAGTTCGCTCTCTTTTCAGAGCCTTGGCGGAACAAATGCGGTGCAAAATTAATAAATTATTGGATTCAAACAAAGTATTTTACGGATAATTTACAGAAGAATTCTTTGCATTGTTTCTTGCGCGGCTTGGGGACAAGCCGCAATCCCAACCGTCACGTACAGAAAGACGGATAAGGGAGACTGTTAAAAACGGAAAAAGATGTGTGTATGTGACGGAAAACGATACGACGTAGTTTTACCCGACGTTTGGGAAGTGAGGCTGTCCCAGCCTCACACAAATTGTACAAGTATTTTATGACCACATAAAATCAATTTACACTCCCGAATTGTTATGATAAGTAGTTGAGATAAATTAATGAACATATAAAACGAAGATATTTTTGAGTCGATTTTGGCGCGGAGCGAAGGAGCATATACTCATATGCAACTGAACGACAAGCCGAAAGCAACCAAAAAGATCCAGTTTTATAGTTCAAGATTAAAACAATAAATATATCGCTTAATTTTTTTCAACTACTTAATAAAAACTGTTTAATTCAGCAATTATCAATTAACTATGAAAGCACTAAAAACTATAGTCCTCGCCACATCCATACTGGCGGCATCGTGTCCCCTGTTCACCAACAGTGCAGACGCATGCACACGCGTTTTATACCGGGGAACAGATTCTTTGAACATCGTGGCCCGTTCCCTCGACTGGAAAACACCTATCCCCACCAACCTTTACATATATCCGCGGGGCATGGTAAAAACAAGCAGCAACATGCCGGATCACATATCATGGGTATCCAAATACGGTTCTGTCTATGCTGTGGGATACGACGGAGGAGTCACAGAAGGCATGAACGAGAAAGGACTGGTTGTCAACGGACTCTTCTGCAAAGGCACAGTCTATAACGATGAAGCGACAACAGGCCGAATACAGATGTCCATGGCGGTATTTGTGGCATGGCTGCTTGACCTCAACGCCACCACAGACGAAGTTGCCGAATGCATGAAAAACTGGAATTTCGACATTCAGGGAGCCACTTTCGACGGCGGCACCGTTTCAGCACTCCATTGGGGTGTAACGGATGCATCAGGAAAAAGTATAATATTCGAGTTCAACCATGGCAAAGTAAATGTTTACGACATGGGCGACTACCTTGCCATGAGCAATGACCCCGGATGGCCTCAGATGACCGCCATTATCAATTATTGGGAACGTATCGGAGGCAAGAATATGCTTCCGGGAACAGTCACAAGTCCCGACCGTTGTGTACGCGCCGACTACTTCGCCCATCATGTGAAGAAGACATCCGACGCCGACCTCGGAGCGTCAATTGCCCGAAGCGTTTTAGTTAACGCATGTGTACCCTACACATACGAAATTCAAGGCGAGCCAAATCTAAGCAGTACACAATGGCGCAGCCTCGCCAACACCCGAGACCTACGCTACTATTTTGAGAAGATAACAAATCTTGGCATATATTATGTCGATCTCAAAAAGGTTGACCTCCGGAAAGGTGCCCCGGTACTGAAACTTGATACAAGTAATACAACCGGTCTTGTAGGAGATGTCACAAAAATGTTCAAAAAATCGGAGCCCTTCACACCGATGTATTAGAAACTGTTTAAATTTATTACGAAAGAACTATTATATAAATTTTTTCGTAATAAATTTAAACAGTTTCTTAAACCCATCAGGATCGACAAAATCAAATCATAATTCATCGTGAAAAACCACGATGAATTATGATTTTTTATTAATTTTAAGGCATGAAAAGAATATTTACAGGCATAATAGCTATTACGGTTCTTTGCGGCTGTTCAAAGAAAAACGTATCAGACTCTCCCGATTCAACAGACATACCTGTTGCTGAAGCGTCAGGTGTCGCATTGGGATATAAAAGCAGTAAGCCGGTAAACGCCATTCCAATGGCTACGGCTTTCAGGATGAGTGGAGACTACGCGGATCATATAGCAATAACAATTGTCAACGGCAACATCACATATTTCCCGGCACCGACAGATATAACAGACAGCAGCAGGCCCATATCACTCGGAAACGGATGGTGGCTCAACCGCCAGGGAATCTCCGCGAACTCCGTATTCACCCGTTACACGTTTGAAGAATACTCAAAACTGCGTCAGGTTCCAACCATAAAAGAGCTAAAAGCCTCAGTCATTCCCGGAGCGCGTGTCACAGAGATGTACACACTCCCCTACACCATCTCGGAAGCGCCCTCCAAAATTTCAGAAATACGCGACATCCTGAAATAACGCAAGGCTTCGCAACGGATCGCTTACGCGGCTAAAATTTGTTTTAATAAAGAAAGCACTGGCTTTTGCAGTGTTTATTTTCGCGCGCCCTGCACGCCACGCAGTGACCCTGCAATCCGTGTGACATCCGCCCCCCATCCGTGTCCTTGCTAAAAAATGCCGGCATTTTTTTTGCAAACAGCGATTCGCCGTCCCCGCGTCCTCCCGGTAATAAAAATCCGCGCCCCAATCCGTTCCTATCCGCGCCCTCTCCAAGCACGCACGTGCTTGATATCCGCGATTC
>CAQFOZ010000071.1 GCA_948788915.1 uncultured Muribaculaceae bacterium
CGAGCGTCTCGCCCGCCGCTTTCCCGATATAAGCGCCATAGACGCAACCCTCAAAGTGGTCAAGCCCGAAACGGCCATGAACAAGGAAGCCCTCGTCAAAGTCGTAGTGCCCAACCACGACGACACCGTGGCCACCAAGACCGCCGACACCTTCGAAGAAGCCATCGACCTCTGCCTCGACGCCATCGACCGCCAGCTCGACCGCCTCAAGGCCAAATAGCAGGCGATGACACAATAACAGCAACGCCGGAGTGCATTAACCTTGTGCTCCGGCTGTTTTTATGGTTAAAGAAACTAGAAGAATGTCATAATTCGACTAAATTTAGTACCTTTGCTACATTATTGACAAAGACCGAAGTTTTTTTGTCCGGACTATGAAAAAACACAAGGTGCTTTTTGTAATAGAATCCTTAGGTGGCGGCGGTGCTGAAAAGGTGCTGATGACATTGTTGCGACATCTCGATTACGACAAGTTCGAGGTGGGCCTGCTGTCTATCGTCGACACGGGTGTGCATAAGGATTCTATTCAGCCGCAGGTGAAGTACTATTCGGCACTGTCGCCCTCCGGGCAGAGAGGCCTCTGGTATAGGCTGAAATACAAGCTTGTGCACAACCTGCTGCCCATGAGCGTAGTGCATAGGTGGATCGTCCCGAAGGGCTATGATACGGAAGTAGCCTTCGTTGAAGGTTTTGCCACAAAACTCGTGGCAGCCGCTCCCTCATCCACGCGCCGCATAGCGTGGGTGCATATAGATTTATTATTATTCCCGTGGACCATAAAAGCCGGAGTTTTTTCTGATATAAAGTCTGAACAGAAAGCTTATGCTCGGTTTGACAGAGTTATAGCAGTAAGTGATGATGTCAGTGAAAATTTTTATAACAGATATGGAATAAGACCGATTACGGTATATAATCCAATAGATTCTGATGATATATTAAAGAAATCACAGGATGTCACCTATACTCCTAAGAGTGATGGTGCGGTCCGATTTGTAACAGTCGGCAGACTGACTAAGCAAAAAGGGTATGGACGACTTATTGAGGTTGTTGACAGACTCATACATGAAGGTATAGAATGCGATCTGACTATTGTAGGAATAGGGGAGTTGGAACCATTTCTTGAAGACGAAATCATGAAACGAGGACTGTGTGATTATGTTCATTTAACAGGCTATCTGAGAAATCCATATCCATTGATGAAGTCTTCTGATGCTTTCGTTTGTTCTTCTGTTCAGGAGGGATTTAGCCTTGTTGTTGCAGAATCTATGATATTAGGTCTGCCGATTGTCAGCACCAAATGCTCTGGTCCGAGAGAATTGCTTGATAATGGCAAGTTTGGGTTGCTTGTTGACAATTCTGCTAATGGATTATATGAAGGTATGAAAGCCTTGGCTGTTGACGCGGAGTTGCGTGAAAGAATGGCCAATAAATCCAGAGAAAGAGCAGCCCTTTTTAGCTTGGAAGATGTAGTAGGCAAGGTGGAACAGATTTTATTGTGTAAGGAATAATGAAAATTGGAATTTTAACTCAACCGTTAGGTGTGAATTATGGAGGTATGCTTCAGAATTGGGCTCTTCAGGAGGTATTGAAGCAAATGGGCCATACTCCTATTACTATACAGCTAAGAGGAATTCCTAAATGGAAAACGGATTACTATAGGTGTTGTGCGGTTTTGCGTTTTTATTTGAAAAAGCTTATATTCCATCCTACGAGAAATATCGAAATACGGTATTCCCGTCTTTCTGCCAAATATAGGGATATGAGAAAATTCGTAAAACGACGCATCACAACAACAAAACCCCTGTTTGGAATATCGCTAAAAAAGTTAAGGCCTTATGGCGTGGATGTTTGTATCGTAGGCAGTGACCAGGTGTGGAGACCGAAATATAATAAGCATAATTTCGGTGCCATGTTTGGTGACTTTTTGGGAGTAGGCTCCGATGTCAGATGTATATCCTATGCTGCATCATTTGGAGTGGATGAATGGGAGCTATCTCCTCGGTGGACAGCTATTGCAAGAATTTGTATATCTGGTTTTTCTGCAGTATCGGTGAGAGAACGTTCCGGAGTGGAGCTCTGCCGTCAGTATCTTGGAGTTGAAGCACAGCATGTGTTGGACCCGACGTTGTTGCTGAAGTCGGAGTCATATGCCGGCCTCCTGTCCGAGACAGAGATAAGAAAATTACCAAAAGAACCTTTCGTGGCAGTGTATATTTTGGATAGCTCGGAAGATAAAAAGAGAATAGTAGAACAACTGAGCCGGAAGTTGGGACTGATTACTTATAATATTGCAGAAATAGACAGTGTTTCCGGCTTGCTCCCATCTACTGAACTGTGGGTAGCGGCTATTCATAGAGCGGCTTTTGTTATCACGGACTCTTTTCATGGAACAGCTTTTTCTATTAATTTTCATAAACCTTTTGTCGTATTAGGTAATGAAGCCAGAGGAAACGGACGTTTTATGTCGTTACTTGGTATGGTTGGGCTTGTGAATAGATACATTTCCGATGCCACATCTGAGAGCGCTTATGATATTGCTGTAAAAAAAATAAACTGGGATGAAGTTGAGCATGTCTTAAACGACAACAGGAAAAAATCACTTGGTTTTCTTAAAGATGCATTACAATGAATAGTAGGCCCAAAGTATCAGTAATAGTCCCTATATTCAATGCTCGTGATTATATCGAGCGATGTGCGCATAGTCTTTTCGGACAGACGCTGGATGATATAGAGTATATCTTTGTCGATGATAAGTCGCCGGATGATTCGTTAGTTATCCTGGATGGAGTGTTGGCAAAGTATCCAGGTCGGCAAACCCGGGTGAAAGTCCTTAGTATGGCTGAGAATTCAAAGCAGGCTGCTGCTCGTGACCGTGGCGTGTGGGAGTCGACCGGGGAATATGTGATTCACTGCGACCCCGACGACTGGGTTGACGCCGATTACTATGAAAAGTTATATAATACGGCTAAAGGTGGTGGTTATGATGTCGTTACAGGTGATTTTCTCTATGAATATGATGGAAAAACAATTGCTAATGATATCAACCTTGACATATTGAATCCTCGTGATGCGCTGTTTACGGACAAACATACCTTTTTTACACTTTGGCTATTCATGATTAAGTCTGACTTAATCAAGGATAATGACATCCATTTCTTCCCCGACGTTAATCTCATGGAGGATTGGGGATTTGTTCTCCGCGCCATGTTTTTCGCAAAGAGTATATATCACGTTACAGATACATTTTACCATTACAGAAAAGACAATCCACGCTCGATTACAGCTCCGGAAAATATAAAACGTTTTTCCGGGCAGCAGGAATTATGTGTGAAATATCTGGATGCTTTTCTTAAAGAACAAGGATGTAAAACCGAGGAAGCATTATGTGTCTTAAGGGCTAAGAGAGATATAAAAAACGGGCTCCTGTCTGTTGATACTATCAAAGATTGGAAAAAAACTTTCCCGGAGGCTGCTGTTTATGAATATCGGTTTTCTGAAGGGGGATTTCTTTATAGGCTGACATATCTGATGTCGCATTTTATGGGTAGCGGGCTTATGAAAATGTTTTTGAAAATCAAAGGATTATGATACCTAAGATTATACATTATACGTGGTTCAGTGGCGAAGAAATGCCCGAAAAACTTAAGGCATGTCTCGAGTCGTGGAAGATGCATCTTCCGGATTATGAGTTTGTGATGTGGGATGCAGAGGCACTATCCGGTATTGATAACGTTTTTATGAAAGAAGCGTTGTCATGCAGAAAATGGGCTTATGCAGCAGATTTTGTCAGGCTATATGCGCTATATCATAGTGGAGGTATATATCTGGATACGGACGTCATGCTATATCGTGATTTCGATGATTTGCTTGCTAATGATGCTTTTATAGGAAAGGAGAATTCAGTGCATTTCGAAGACGGCATGACGGAATGCTATCTTTCATCGCATTGTTTCGGAGCTTGCGCAGAGCATCCGTTCATCAAAAAATGCCTCGACTTTTTTTCCGATCGTCATTTTATACTGAGCAACGATGAAACACTGCCTGCGACTTTGAGATATAATATGGTCCTGTTGCCTTATGTGCAGAGTGAGATTGCCAAAGGCATGGGACATGATGCGAGTGCTACCAAGAAACATGAAGGCGAGCAATTGCCGGGCCTGACCGTTTATCCATCCTGTTTTTTTGATCCGCAGTACACTACTGCCGATAGCTATTGCCGTCATCTGGCAATTGGAGGCTGGCGCGAGTATGAGCAGTATAATCCCCGTCCCACATTGGCCTATAAAATACAATGGCGATGGGCGGATTTTCTCCACCGCCTACTTGGAAAGGATAAATATGCCGTGATTAAACTTCACTGATATATGGCCAGCGAAAGTGTAAATAAAATAGTAAAAAATACCCTATACCTGTATCTACAGCAAGCCATATCGTTGGTGATATCATTCTTTACGGTTGGTGTCACTCTTGAGGTGCTTGGGGTTTCTGATTACGGAATTAGTTGTGTGGTAGGCGGGGCTGTATCAATGTTCTCGTTTCTGACCGGGACTATGGCTGTTGGCAATCAGCGTTTCTATTCGTTCTATATCGGAACTGGGGAGACGGAAAAACTCAGAAAGGTCGTGGGCTCTACTTTTTTTGTCTATATCATTCTCATGGCAGCACTCGTGATACTATGTGAGACTATAGGCTTGTGGCTCCTAAATCATAAACTTGTGATACCTCCGGAGCGTATGTTTGCGGCCAACGTTGTCTTTCAGGTAGGAGTGGTGTCTATGGGCATCAGTCTTCTGCAAGCTCCATTCCTTGGTCTTATTACAGCACATGAGAATATGTCGATATATGCTAAAATGAGCGTCTGGGATTCAGTGTCGCGCTTGCTGTATCTATATTTGTTGCTGATTATTCCATTCGACAAACTGATACTGTATTCCGTACTGGGAATGTGCATAGGACTTATCGGTCAAGCTTTTTATATGTGGTATTGCTTCAGAAAATACCCGGAGAGTCATACCGGTCCGGTGTACGATAAACTCATCCTTCGAGAACTCTTGGGCTTCAATGTCTGGAATTTATGCGGCAACTTTGCCTGGATGCTTAAGAACCAGGGAACCGGGATGCTGCTGAATGTGTTTTTCGGTCCCGCGATTAATGCAGCTCAGAGCATAGCCGGCCAGGTGAGGGGTTTCAGCTCGATATTCGCCAATGGACTGACAACTTCGGTGAAGCCTCAGATAACCAAGAACTATGCGAGTGGAGAGCATGACCGCATGTTTCGATTAACATATAGTGGAGGAAAGATTACCTATGTGCTTATGGCCGTAGTGGTGATTCCTGCGATATTCAATATTGGAATAGTTCTCGACTTGTGGTTGCCGGTTGTTCCTGAATATGCTGTTGTATTCTGCCAGCTTATGCTTATAGAAGTGCTAATTGAAGAGGTGGGCAGGATATTGTCCACTATAACGCAGGCTACAGGAAAGATACGTAACTATCAGCTCATAATCGGCTTTTTGGGGGCTTTGAATATTCCCGTTTCGTTTGTGTTTCTGAAGTTGGGTTTCAACCCGGCGTGGGTATTTGCCATAAGTATTGTATGCCAGTTGGGCGTCAATGCCGTGCGTGTCATATACTTGCGTAAGGTCAAGACCGGAGCGGTCAAGGAGTGTTTAAGGGAACTGATCATACCATGCGGACTTGCGGCTCTTGCCTCGGGAATGGTTTGCTTCATGTTTCCCAGCAGTTCTTATCTTCCAATCGCGGTACCTGTCATCATTCTTGAGATAGGAGTTGTGCTTGTGTTTGGGTATTTTATTGCTTTTGGGCCCTTGGAACGTATGATGGTGAAGGACTACATGGGCAAGATAGCAAGATATATTAAAAGGACTAAGTAATAAAGGTAAAATGAAGCTTTCAAACTTGCGTATAGAAGATAGAACCGACGATCGGTCGTATCTGATTGCCGACATCACTTGCGGCTTTTCCGAAACCCGTACGATGTGGTTCAGTGTACAAAGAGAATATCGATCCTGGCTCAGCGATGATGTTTTTGACGCTTTTCTGACGGCAGTTGTTTATCCGGCCGTTTATTATGGCGAAGAGATTGAGATTGAGGGAACTGTAACTTCACGAATCTTTTATAATACAGTGAGGTATGTGCTGCCAATAGTCATGGCTTATACTAAAAAGGATTTAAAACCAGATGTGAAACTGACTGCAACTCAAACCGGGGCATTTAAGGTGCCTGATATGCAAGTGGGAACAGGATTCTCGGGTGGGGTGGACTCATTTACCACTATTTATGACAATCTCATAGAAGCTCCCGAAGCCGGCTGGAAGCTTACTTCTCTGTTCTTTTTCAACATCGGGCAAAACGGAAGAAAAAACGATCCCTGCACATCAGAGCGCATCCGGTACAGATGGCAAAGATGTAAGAGTGTAGCTGATGAACTGAGACTTAATGCGGTATTTGTAGATAGCAATATATTTGACTTCTACCATGAAGATTGGGAGTACGATGCCGGAGTGTTGTGCCGTCTGGCATGTGTGCAGGCTCTCCAAAGGGCATTATGCCGTTACTATATTTCTTCGGCTGTAAGTTTCGTTGAGTACGCGGAGAACGGCTATGACAAGAGGGCAAATGACCTGGCTTCTTACGCCGACCCTGTGATTATTCCCTTGCTTAGTCCTGACGGAACAGACATCGTATGCGATGGCGCTCAGTACACACGCACTCAGAAAATCGAGAGAATAGCTTCGTGGCCCCTCGTGGTGAAGTACCTTAATGTGTGCGTGGCGTATACTCCCCAGTACGTAAGTCATAATTGTGGAGGTTGCCCCAAATGTCTTAAGACAATGGCGGCTCTTGAATCTATGGGGCTGCTTCAGCAATATGCGGAGTTGTTTGATATAGAGGCCTACAGAAGATATGAGCGTGGGTATAAAATGAGGCAGCGACTACGCTATAATACAGATATTTATGCAAAAGATAATGTGGATTTTGCCGCCCGATATGGCCGACCTTTCCCGGATACCTCTGCCGCGCGCCGATATATGCGCTTATTGTGGTTCAAAACCAAATTTAATAACATGCTGATCAAACTACATCTGAAATCATGATTGCGTCCATTAAAAGAGCTTATCTATATGTCGTGAAAGGCATAGCTCCTCAGCAAGTTAAAGCTGAAATCAGCTATCTTTTGCCCTCGGAACGTCTTGCAGAAAAAAAAATAATAGTCACAGGCGGAGGGAGAGGGCTTGGTTTGGCCATGGCCAGAAGATTTGTGGCAGAAGGTGCTGACGTGCTGATTTGTGGCAGGGACGAGGAGCGACTGAAGGATTCGGCAAAAAAGATTGGGGCGAAGTATCTCGCTTTGGATGTCACTGATGCTGGCGATTTTGACAGTTTTATTGATGAGGCAGATAAGAAGCTTGGCGGCCTTGACTGCTTAGTCAATAATGCCGGAATATCCTTGCATGAGGGAAATGTGTTCAATGTGACTCCCGAACAGTTTGATTTGCAGATTGCTACAAATTTGCGGGGTTCCTACTTCCTGGCTCAGAAATTTGCCGAAAGACTACGCCGTAGCGGTTCTGCCGGAAATATCTTGTTTATCTCATCGGAGCGCGGCTCTTATGTTGACGATTTGCCCTATGGCATCACCAAGGCCGCTATAAACAGTCTGGTCCAGGGGCTGGCAGCGAGGCTTATTAAATACTCAATAAGAGTCAATGCGCTTGCTCCGGGCGTCACGACGTCTGATATGACCGGTTTCAAGGAAGACGGCAACCTGTTATGTCACTATAATATCACCCATAGAGTGTACCTTCCGGACGAGGTCGCAGAGATCGCGACTTTCCTTCTTTCGGATGCCAGCCGGTGTCTGAACGGCCAGATTCTGGTATGCAACGAGGGCAAATCTATTAATTATCATTGGAAATGAGTTTTAATTATACTTCCGAAAAAAACGTGCTTATGCTTGTGGCGCTCTTGAAGGCCTATGGCATAAAACGAGTGATTGCATCGCCCGGAACAACTAACATGACTTTTGTTGCGAGCTTACAACATGATTCCTTCTTTGAGATTTATTCCGCGCCGGACGAACGTTCGGCATGCTACATGGCATGCGGTATGGCTGATGAGAGTGGTGAGTCGGTGGTGATAACATGCACGGGTGCTACCGCGTCCAGAAATTACCTGCCGGGCCTTACCGAGGCCTACTATCGAAAACTTCCGATACTCGCAGTAACAGCCACACAGAACGAGAACACTATTGGGCACCTTAAACCTCAAGTCATAGATCGCTCGTCGCTTCCGGCTGATACTTGTGTCCTGTCTGTTCATGTTTCTGTCGCAGACGGCGAAGACCTCTGGGCATGTAACATCAAACTCAATCAGGCCCTTGATGCTCTGACCCGCAAAGGTGGTGGACCGGTGCACATCAACATGGCCACAACTTACAGCCCGGATTTCTCCATAGTGGAATTACCTCATGTCACGAAGATAGAACGAATATGCCAGGAAAATGAAATGCCGGCTCTGCCGAACGTCAGGACTGCGGTTTTTGCAGGGGCGCACAAGGATTTTGATGATGAGCTGCAACAGCTTGTAGATGAGTTCTGTCGTAAAAACAATGCAGTAGTGTTCTGTGATCATACGAGTGGCTATCATGGCGAATTCAGAGCCAATCTGTCGTTGTTGAGAATGCAGCCCGGAGCTGACAGGAGTCTGTTCAGCCCGAGCTTACTGATACATATAGGAGAAGTCTCCGGCTCATATACATATCCACAGCCACAGTTTGTGTGGAGAGTCAGCGAAGACGGAGAGATACGAGACACTTTCAAAGGCCTTGTCAAGGTGTTTGAGATGGATGAACGTGACTTTTTCAAGCATTACGCGGCTTGTCCATATAGGGGAATGGCTGAGGAGAAAAGCTATATAGCACAGTTCAGAGAGGCAGACTCCCATATTAGAGAATCATTGGCTGCAATTGAGCTGCCGTTCTCAAATATATGGGTGGCATCTCAGACGGCTCATAAAATACCATCATCTTCTGTTGTGCACCTTGGCATACTCAATTCTCTGAGAGCTTGGAACTTCTTTAATTTCCCGAAAGGCGTACGCTCAAAAAGCAATGTTGGCGGATTCGGCATAGACGGTCCTGTATCGACGCTGATAGGAGCATCATTGGTAGATCCTGAGTGCACACAGTTCGGAATTATAGGGGATCTCGCGTTCTTCTATGACATGAACTCTTTGGGAAACAGGCATGTGCAAGGTAATCTGCGCATTATGCTGATCAACAATGGCAAAGGAACTGAATTCACCAACTTCAGTCATCCTTGCTCCAAATTCGGAGCCGGAGCTGAGAACTATATGGCGGCAGCTGGTCATTACGGCAACAAATCGCCCAATCTGGTGCGACACTACGCTGAAGACCTGGGCTTTGAATACCTTAGTGCATCAAATAAAGACGAGTTCCTACACTCTTTGCCGGCGTTTCTTGACAAGGAAATAAAATCTCGTCCTGTGTTGTTTGAGGTATTTACTGATTCGAAGGACGAAAGTGATGCTCTGTATATGATCACTCACTTGCTTGAGAGAGCTCCATCCCACAAAGAAAAACTACATGCGATGGCCGCTAAAGTCATAGGAGAAGAAGGCATATCCTTTGTAAAGAAGATATTGAAATAATAGCCGCAAGCGCGGAGACTCGTGATGCGGACCGAGTGATTTTTCTCTTTCTTTGCTCGGAAAAAAGATGTAAATTTGCGCTATGAAGAACAAGATATTTTTGGTGCTGCTGCTCGTGCTGGCGGCGGCATCGGCTAGGGCGGCAAAGGTCGACACGCTCAGCGTGTCGGCGAAGTTTATTCCCGGACCGATGAATGTGAGCGTGGTGGTGCCCGATGCGGCTGCGGCCGACACGGCGCGGCGCTTCCCCGTGGTGTACATTCTTAACG
>CAQFOZ010000072.1 GCA_948788915.1 uncultured Muribaculaceae bacterium
AATGTTTTCTTCCGAATAATCGATAATTTTGCACTTGCCAGTTGAGAGTAGGATTGTAATCCGTCAAATTTCAGAGCATATTTTTAATACCGTTTATGTCGTATATTTTACAGATTATTATTAACTTTGTTCATTAATAAATCCGAACTAACAGCATTTAACTAATAATATTATTTCGTCTTTGTTGTCGTGCATATATGCAAGTAACCGGCAATAATCAGAGACTTAAACTCCATATAATTAATTATGAAACTCTTACAGGAGAAACTTTCAGCTTACGATGCTCCTCAAAAAGCAAAGGCAGCAGGTGTATATCCCTATTTCCGTGCGATTTCAAGTGAACAGGATACTGAAGTCGTGATGAATGGAAAGAACGTATTGATGTTTGGATCAAACAGCTATATGGGACTGACAAACCATCCTAAAGTAATAGAGGCAGCTGTCGAGGCTACAAAGAAATATGGTACCGGCATGGCCGGCTCTCCGTTCCTAAACGGCACCCTTGATCTTCACAAGGAATTTGAAGCAAAAATTGCGAACTATGTAGGTAAAGAGGATGCAATGATCTATTCAACCGGTTTTGGTGTTAATCTTGGAGTTGTGTCAACCCTTACAGGCCGCGAGGATTACATAATACTTGACGAACAGGATCATGCATCAATTATAGAGGGCAGACGTCTCTCTTTCTCCAATTATCTTAAATATCGCCATAATGATATGGCTTCTCTTGAGGCACAGCTGAAGAAATGTGATCCGGATAAGGTAAAACTGATTGTCACAGATGGTGTGTTCTCTATGGAGGGAGATGTTGCCAATCTTCCGGAAATTGTCAGATTGGCAAAGAAATACAATGCGACAATTATGGTTGATGAAGCTCACGGCATAGGTGTGTTTGGAGAAGGTGGCCGAGGGACATGCAATCACTTTGGAGTCACAGACGATGTTGATCTTATAATGGGAACATTCAGTAAATCATTTGCATCATTAGGTGGATTCATTGCAACAGACAAGAGCATTACAAACTACTTGCGTCATCACTCCCGTTCATATATATTTACAGCATCCATAACACCTGCTTCTACTGCAGCTGCAAGTGCGGCTCTGGATATAATGATTGCCGAGCCGGAACGTCAGAAGCATCTTTGGGAAATCACACACTATGCTCTTGAGAACTTCAGAGAAATGGGTTGTGAGATCGGTAATACATCAACACCTATTATCCCACTTTTTATCCGTGATGATTACAAGACATTCCATGTTACAAGCGATCTTCTGAAAGAAGGAGTATTTGTTAATCCAGTGGTTTCTCCTGCAGTGGCTCCGCATGATACACTGATTCGCTATTCATTGATGGCCACACATACCAAAGAGCAAGTGACCCGCTCACTGGAAGCGATAGAGAAGGTGTTCAAAAAATACGATATCCTGCGAAAATAATTTTAAACAATTTCTAAATAGAGAAAAATACGATAAGCGGTGACCAATTAATTGATCACCGCTTATCGTATGTGTAAGTAGAAAACAAAAATATGTATGTTATTCTATTTGTTTGTAACGTATTTGTTAAAGCTCAAAAAATGCGGAAATCAAAACAAGTAGAAGCAGAATGGGTGCAATAAATCTGATAATAAATGAAATTACCGGATATATGCGTTGTGACACTTTTCCATTATTGGTAATCTGATTCTTAAGAAAATCAGTTTTTACAGACCATCCAATGAAAATGCACGTAAGCAATGCTACTGTAGGGAGCAGTATGTTTGTTGCCACAGTATCCAGTAGATTGAATATGTTCAATCCTGCAATTTTTATGAAGCCGAGTGATCCGAATGACAAGGAACATAGTGCACTTAGCAGAAATAAAGGAAGAATAACAAAGACGCAAGCTTTGAGTCTGGATTGTCTGAATGAATTCTGTAGCCATGCAACGGTGACTTCAGCTATTGAAATGGTTGAAGTCAGGGCCGCAATCAACAGCAGAAGGAAAAACAACACTGCCCATAACTGTGACGCAGGCATCTGTGCGAATATTTCCGGAAGAGTTACAAACACCAGAGTGGTACCCCGAAGCTGGCTGCCTTCAAGGCCGAAACTCATCACCGCCGGAAATATAATAATACCCATCAGTACAGCCATAAGAAGATCAAGAAGAGATACTGTGAATGCAGTGTTAACAAGTTTTGTTTTCTTGGGATAATAGGCTGAATAGGTAATAAGAATACCCATGCCTAAACTTAAAGAGAAGAAACTTTGTCCTAATGCATTTACGATTATATGTGGTGTGATTTTAGAGAAATCGGGTTTGAAGAAGTATTCTATACCTTGAATTGAATCCGGCAATGACAATGACACACCTGCAAATATAAGAAGAAGTATGAACAAAATCGGCATCATCCAATTTGACATTCGCTCTATTCCTTTTTGCACTCCTGCGAGAAGTATGAAAAAGTTCAGTGCCAATATGACGTATGTGCTTATAAGAGGAGAGATGTCGCTGCATATAAACTCTTCCATTTTATGGTGGAATGTCGCATCCATTCTGTCTATGCTGTCAATCCCTGAAAATAAATTGCCGGTAATTGACTGGACAAGATATTCGAATGTCCATCCTGCCACAACGGCATAAAAAGACAAAATCATATATGAGGCAATGATAGCCAATATGCCGACAACATTCCATTTCGATTTTGGTTTAAGTTTTTTGAAAGCAGACTCAGCATCACTTTGCGTGCCACGTCCGAGTGAAAACTCAGCAAGCATTACCGGTATGCCAAGTACGAGCATGCACATGACATAAATAAGGATAAAAGCACCTCCTCCGTTTGCTTGAGTCTCGGCAGGAAAACGCCAGATATTTCCAAGACCGACGGCCGAGCCAACTGTAACTGCAATTAAACCGATTCTGGAAGAGAAATTTACCTTAGACATCTTTTGTGTGGATATGAATTTGTTACAGGTTTATTTATGTGATACCTTCCTGATATAGTGTTTCAAAAAACACTATATCAGGAAGGTATCAGGGTGTTAAGGTTGGTTGTGTGTAGGTTAGAGAGTAGAACGATTGTCAACGAGCAAGTACTTTCTGTATTTTGCTTCCTGTTTTCATGATGTATATGCCATTGGCAGGAGCTGTATAAAGTCTTCGGCCCATCAGATCGAAAAATTCAGGTGTAGCACTTACATTATCCTGTTCTATCTCATTGACAGCAACCTTGAAATCTTTATCATATTCAATTTTTACAGCATAAACTTCGGCTTCTTCAAAGTTATAATTAGAACTTGCCGGCTTAATAGCTTTAATTTCTATAGCTTTTAATGGAGCTGAATCTGTAAGAGTAGGGGAGGTCCATGCTATATTTGATGCATTATCATTATTGATGTAATCACTAAGTGTTTTTATATCTTCTGTGCCTTTAGGTTTTAAATTGTTTATTCCCGGGTTTGGCAAGTTAGGCATGTCAGACACTTTTGTTCCATTACATATAAGTTCAAGATTAATATCTTTTGAAGATTGCCATGCATATCCGCTTGGTCCCCAGGGGGCTATGTATACTGTTATTTTGTCTGCCCTAATTAATTTGTCAGATTTAAGATTTAAAACAATATAAGCCTCTTTTCCAGTGCTGTTTGTCGGGTAAAGTAAAATCCCGGTGTTTTTACCACTTGTATCCTCCTTACGTGTTTTAACACCAACGCATTCTATTGATTCTATCCATTCTTTGGATGCATCGGTAAGCAATTCATCGTAAATGTATTGTCCGCTGATATTACTTTGCCCGGAGGTTACCTGCTTTTTAAGAAAAGAGATGACAATGCTTTCTGTATCGGCTTTGACCGGGATGCTTAATGATAACAACATGGCAATAAGACTCGCAAATGAAAAGTAAAATTTTTTCATGATTGATGGTTTTAGATGTTTATAAATATTATGGGTTATTTTTTAGCTTATTCAATCGTCAGTCAGTTCTTCCTGAATAGTATAGGAGTTTCTGAGCAGATTAATCATCATAACCATTCCATGGTTAGTGGCCTGTTCTATAACGGACGTTCTGTCACCATTGAAATGGACACAATCACTGACGATCTGATCTTTATATTTTACAGCAAACCATATGGTTCCTACCGGTTTGAATTTTGAGCCGCCTCCTGGTCCGGCTATACCGGTTGTGGCAATTGCGCAGTCTGTGTGCATGAGTTTGCATGCTCCTTTGGCCATTTGCTCGGCAACTTCTTGGGACACCGCTCCGTGTCGGTCAATATCACTGCGGGATACGCCCAAAACTTCTGCTTTCATGTCGTTGCTGTAACTTACAACGCTGCCCATGAAATATTCTGAACTGCCCGGATTCTTTACAATCTTATGGGCGATGTTCCCTCCGGTACAACTTTCAGCAGACGAAATTGTAAGTTCTTTTTCAAGCAGGAGATCACCAAGTACCTGAGAAAGTGTTTTCTGCTCTGTGGTTATAAGTTCCTCGGAAAAGATATCCTGTAGATTTTGCTGGAATCTGTTCATTTGAAAACGGAGAAGCTCTACTCCGGAATTTATACCCGTAAGTGTTATGCTGGTTATCAGATTATCGAAATCTACTGAAACCTTAACAAATTCAGGCAGCTGGGATTGAAAATGGTGCAATATGTCGGATAGCTCCTGCTTTGTGTAGCCATAAATGACAACATGTCTTACCTCTTTGTGTTTATTTCCGGATTTCTTTTCCATAATCTCAGATATAATTATATTGTGACTCTTGCAAATGGAGGAAGCGCCAAGTCACTGTAATCTTTATTTAATAATTTGTGATAGCCGGCAATTGCTACCATTGCCGCATTGTCGGTTGTGAATTTGCGTTGTGGAATCCAGGGTTTTAAGCCTTGTCTGATACACAATTCTTCAATAGCGTTACGAACTCCGGAGTTGGCAGAAACGCCACCTCCTATTGCTACACTTTTAACACCAGTCTGCCTGATGGCCTTTTTTAGCTTGTCAAGGAGGATGTCTATGATTGTTTTTTGCAATGAAGCGCACAGATCTTCCATGTTTTCTTCTATAAACTTTGGGTTGCTCTTCATGTAGTCGCGAATTGTATATAGAAATGATGTCTTTAATCCGCTGAAAGAGTAATCCAGATCCGGAATGTGGGGCTTACTGAATTTAAAGGCATCAGGGTTACCGGTCTGAGCTAATCTGTCAATGTGCGGACCGCCAGGATAGGGGAGCCCTATCACTTTTGCACATTTGTCAAAAGCTTCTCCCGCTGCATCGTCAATAGTTTTCCCAAGTATCTCCATATCAAAATAATCCTTTACAAGAATTATTTGCGAGTTGCCTCCTGAAACAAGAAGACATAAAAATGGGAATTGAGGTGTTTCGTCTTCCTGTTTCTCCTTGATAAAATGAGAAAGGACATGTGCATGCAGATGGTTTACATCAATCAATGGAATATTTAGCCCTAAGGCCATTCCTTTGGCAAATGATGTGCCGACAAGTAGTGATCCAAGCAACCCTGGACCCCGTGTATATGCTATGGCAGACAGATCTGAAATTTTTATTCCGGCCTGACGAATGGCTTCGGAAACAACCGGAACAATATTTTGCTGGTGTGCCCTTGAAGCAAGCTCCGGGACTACACCTCCGTACGCTTCATGCACCTTCTGGCTTGCAATTACGTTGCTGAGCAGGAGCCCGTCAGCTATAACAGCAGCTGACGTGTCGTCGCAGGAAGATTCTATGCCAAGAATTATATTCTTCATAAGCTCTTAATTTGCGCAAAAGGATTATTTATCTCCTTTATGCGCTTCATATTCTTTTTCAAGATATACTTTTACTTCCCTAAAAAGTTTCGAGGCAAATACGAAATCGTTAAGTGATTCGCTCTTAGAACGGAATATATTCTTGTCATCTCCGGTCCAGTCGCAATGCCCTTTGTTTATGAACACGATATGTTCTCCGATACCAAGTACGGAGTTCATGTCGTGCGTGTTTATAATGGTGGTTATATTGTATTCGTGTGTAATGTCGCTTAAGAGTTCATCAATCATGATTGATGTCCGTGGATCAAGCCCGGAGTTTGGCTCGTCACAAAACAGATATTTTGGATTAAGAGCTATGGCGCGTGCAATTGCCACGCGCTTCTGCATTCCCCCGGATATTTCGGACGGATATTTGTCATCTGCCTGTGACAACCCGACTCTCTTAATACAGAAATGGGCTCGTTCCAGTTGCTCGTCATGTGTCATATTGCTGAACATTTTTAAAGGGAACATAACATTGCCTAAAACCGTTTCATTGTCAAAAAGAGCAGATCCTTGAAAAAGCATACCTATTTCTGAGCGTAGTTCACGTTTCTGGTTATTGTCAAGATCCCGGAATCGTCGACCGTCATATAAAATTTCTCCCTGTTCCGGCGTGAGCAGACCAATAAGACATTTCATGAATACTGTTTTACCGGAACCGCTTTGCCCGATTATAAGATTGGTTTTTCCTGTATCGAATTTTGCACTTACATCATAAAGGATGCGTTGCCCGTCAAACCATTTTGAGATATTCTTAGCTTCGATCATTGCAAAAGTAGTTTTGTAAGAATAACGTCTGCCAAAAGAATAAGTATTGAGCTTGAGACAACGGCTTTTGTACTTGCCTGTCCAACCTCAAGAGATCCTCCTTTGACGTAATAACCATAGAATGCCGCAACAGATGTGATGATATAAGCGAAAACTATGGTCTTGATTATAGCATACCATACGTACCATTCATTGAAAAATGACTGGATGCCAAATTCATAGTTTTCCATTGAAATCATATCTGTAAATTGTGCCACGAGGGCACCACCCAACAGCCCCATGAACATTGAAAGGACACAAAGCACCGGCACGAAAAGCACAAATCCTATTATTTTGGGCAAAACAATATAATTTGCCGAATTGAGTCCCATGATATCCATTGCGTCTATCTGTTCGGTAACACGCATGGTCCCGATTTCTGAGGCGATATTGCTTCCCACTTTCCCGGCAAGTATAAGTGACATCATTGTACATGAAAATTCCAGAAGCAGAATTTCGCGTGTGGCGAGACCTGTGGAATAGGAGGGAATCATTGGGGAGACTATGTTGATTGTCATCTGGATGCAAATAACGGCTCCTATGAATATGGATATGATTATGACTAACGGGATGGAATCTACTCCAAGTTTGTTAATCTCAAAAACAAGTTGCTTAAAAAATACCTTCCACTTTTCCGGCTGACGGAACACAGTGGAGATAAACCGGCAGTATTGTCCAAAGGTTTTGATATATGATAGAATCATTGTATAATTTTTAAGTCACTTCAAAGTTAATAAAATATATTGTGGTATCTAAACTTAATCGCACGCAATTTAAACAATTTATCAGGAACTATTGTTACTCTTATGTAAAATCTATTAATAACAACAAATATAAATGCCGCTATAATATGAAAGTTAAAAAAATATTCCGAATTGCTTTGGGCTCATTGCTGTTGGCAAGTGTCTTTTCTCCGGTAAAGGCGTTCTCTCAAAAAGGTGAGAAGTCGTTGGGCGTTATGGGAGGATATGCAACATATAACGACGGGGGGGTTGCTAATGTGAATTTTCAATATTCTGTTGCAGATCATATAAGGATTGCTCCGTCGGTAGGGTATGTGTTCCGTAATGATCAAAAGTCCGCCTTTACATTAAGTGCTGATGTCCAGTTTCCGTTTCGTATAGTTAAAGCCTTTAATGTTTATCCGTTGGTAGGTATCACTTTTAACAACTGGAATTACACATACAGAGATGATCGCAGCAGGGTTGGAGCTGATTTTGGAGGGGGCTTTGATTTGTATCTTACATCTTATCTGAAAATGTCAATTGAAGGCAAGTATTCATTGATGAATGATACGAGCGGCGGTTATATCGGTTTTGGAATGGCTTATGTATTTTGATAATAATTTTTGTGATTGTTGAATAGTCGCTATTTTTTGAAAATTCTGTTAAACATAAAGCTTAATATTGGTATAAAATAAAGCCTTCCGATCGGAAGGCTTTATTTTTATAAACTATACTCAAATATTATTTAAGAGCGTCTTTAACTGCATCGTTGGGTACCATTTCCTCTTTGAAGACATAAGCACCGGTTTTGGGAGATTTCTCCATTATGATGACTTTGCTATAGGTGCGTCCTTCACCTTTTTGAAGAGACGCGACGGTTTTCTTTGCCATAGTTCAGTGTGCTTATTTTATTTCTTTATGAACGGTTACTTTTTTCAGGATCGGGTTGTATTTTTTCAATTCAAGACGACCGGTTGTGTTTTTGCGGTTTTTGGTTGTGATGTAGCGAGACATACCGGGCATGCCGCTGGCCTTGTGCTCGGTGCATTCAAGAATAACTTGAACTCTATTACCTTTAGCTTTCTTTGCCATAACAATATACTAATTAAAGGGAAAGGATTTTGATGTCTTTAAAATCAAGATTTCCGGCAGCTTCAGCTTTTTTGAGAGCTGCGTTAAGGCCAATTTTATTGATTGTGCGGAGAGCACGTGCTGAAACGCGCAGTACAATCCACATGTCTTGTTCTACCCAATAAAATTTCTTTGTGTGTAAGTTTACCTCGAACTTACGTTTGGTGCGACGCTTTGAGTGAGAAACATTATTACCCACCTGCGCCTTCTTGCCTGTGATTTGACAAACTTTAGACATGGCTGTTGCTATAATCTTGTTATTAATTCTATAATAAAATGTTCGGACTTCATCACAGTCTCATATCACCACTAATTGCATCATATTCAGCGGCTTTATATGATGTGTCACAAAACGTTTGCAAAGTTATTAATTTTTTGTGAATTAACCAAATATTCTTTATCTAAATCCCGTAAATTATTTTTATAATTAGAATTTATTATCAGTGTAGAACAGTTTATGCATCCGGTGTTGTGAGATTGTGGCAAAATTGAAGCGCACAGGACGAAAAATAATGTCTTCGCCAAGGGGTGTAGCGAAGACATTATCTAACAACTGATAAAACAAATATTTTATTAACGTAAAATTTCTTTAATATATAGTGTGTGGCTGTCTACGGCTCTGCGGGTTTTGTTTTGTGCATTCTGTGTCCCGTCCGTCGTATGGCCGTAATGATATAATATTAATTTGTGTTTAATTATAATCGTGAAGGATTTCGCGTAAACGTTTGCGCGTGAAGAATATGCGGCTCTTGACTGTACCAAGAGCCAGACCGAGTTGGTCTGCTATCTCGTTGTATTTGTAGCCGGCGACAAACATGCTGAAAGGTACGCGATACTCTTCCGGAAAAGCGTTCATGGCAACTGATATTTCTTTGACTGCATATGAGCCTTCGGGGGAGGACAGTCCTGAATCCTGACTAATGTTAAGATGATAAAGGTCTTCTGTCTGGTCTACGACTGTCGCTTTCCTGACATTCTGGCGATAATTATTGATGAAGATATTTCTCATGATGGTAAAAACCCATCCTTTGAAGTTGACGTTGTCAACATATTTCTCTTCATTGTCGAGCGCCTTGAGAGTGGTATCTTGTAAAAGATCCTGAGCTTGCTCGCGGTTGGATGTAAGTTGATAGGCAAAATTGAGAAGATTTCCCTGTAAGCCTACGAGGCGTTTTTTGAAGGTTTCGTCCGATTTCATTGTTTTATGTTTTATCGTTGTTGATGTCATAATAACAATGGCAAGTTTCAAATTGTTTTGAAAATAATAAAAAATATTTATAAAAAATTAATTGAGGTACCTAATATGCAGAAGTGCAATTAAATAAATTTAATAATGGCGACATGTGTCTTCGTCCCTAGATTCAAGAACGAAGTGCAAAAATTTCCGTACTGAATAGCCCAATAT
>CAQFOZ010000073.1 GCA_948788915.1 uncultured Muribaculaceae bacterium
GGCGGCGGATGGTGGGGCGATGCAGAGATGTTCGAGACCATTCTCGACGCTTTCGCCACTACCGGCGATCTACGCTATAAAGAGCTGTTCAACGAGCTGTATCTCAATTTCATCAGCCGTAATGGCTCTGACTGGAGCGACAACGAATACAACGACGACATCACATGGATGACTCTTGCATGTCTCCGTGCATATAAATATTTCGGCACTTCCGCTTATCTCAACATTGCCAGAGATAACTTCACACGCGTGTATAATCGTGCACATCAGCCTTTCGGTACCCTTATTTGGAAGCAAAGTCAGGATAATAAACTTGGCACCAACTCTTGCATCAACTGTCCCGCTACCATTGCCGCCTGCTATCTTGGGCAGCTTACCGGCGACAAATCGTGGTACACCAAGGCTTTGACCATCTATGCAGGTCAGCGCAAACTCCTGTTTAACGCCAACACCGGTGAAGTTTGGGACAGCCGCGCATGGAACAGCGACGGCTCCATGGCGTCGGACTTCAACTCTTGGGTATCGACCTACAACCAGGGTACCATGCTCGGAGCAGCAGTGGCCCTCTATGATTATACCAAGGATGATATGTTTATCAGCGATGCCAGAAAAATATACGAGCGTTCGCGCGACCACCTGACCAACAGCGACAAAATTATTAGTGTATGCCAGACCATCAATGGCGACTTGTGCGGTTTCAAAGGTATCCTGATGCGTTATGTACGCGCCTATGCTGAGTCGCAGCACCTCGAAGAACCGATGCTCTGGCTTGAAAAAAATGCCTGGCATGCATATCAGAACGGTAATTCCAACGGCGTGATCTGGTCGGCATGGCTCACCAAAACGGCCGAAGACCTGAAGCGCATCGAGGGCAACGACCTCAAGGACGTAAACAACGATGCTTTCGGCTCGTCGACAGCTGTGTCGGTTGCTTTCAACGCGCATGTAAACCGCATGTTCAGTAAGAATGCGGCCGAAGGTCTCGAAGCAATGTACTTCGACGACATCCAGTTTACCCAACTCGATGATCAGCATGCCGACGGCGACACACCCAACACCACGCCCACGTTTTTAACCAATGGCTACATCTGTTTCCGCAACGTTGATTTCGGTAGCGAAGGCCTCAACCGGGCCATCGCGCGTACGAGTGCGGCCGGCGGACGCTCCTATATCAAGCTTTATGTCGACTCCATATCCGATTCGGGCCTTTTGGGCCGAAGCACGGGATTTCTGGGCAAGCCCTGGCAGGAAGTAAGCATTGACACCGACCGCTCGCTCACCGGTGTCCATGATGTCTTTGTTCAATTTGTCGGCCCCGGCGTGCAGTTCCATAATATCCGATTCACCGGCGATGAAAGCGGCGTATTGAATATCTCCGCCCCAGGTGCCGCATCTATGCGTCTCAATGGGTGTGAACTCGTCATTGAGTCGACCGAAGATGCCATACTGAGCATATTTAATGTTGCGGGAGCGCTTGAAACATACACCAATGTAGTGGCAGGAACGACGTCGGTAACAGTGCAGACGGGCATCCATATCTGCCGCCTGAGCGGTAGCAATAGTGTTACCACTATCAAAGCAATCGTAAACTAATCACCTAAATAATTAGAAATCAGATGAAGATATATCCCACCCTACTTATGCTTGCAGCCGGTTGCTCAATGGCGTATGCCGACGCCATTACAGAGCAGCAGGCCCTTGCAAATGCATGCATGTTCATCGAGCAGAGCGGCCCGCAGACCTCCATGCGCCGAGTTGCCGGCAAAAAGCCTGTGCTTACCAAGGCTTTGGAAGGCCGCGGCTTCTATGCTTTCAATATCAACGGCGATGCCGGCTATATCGTCACATCCGGCAGCGACCGCACGCAAGCGGTTCTGGGCTATTCCGACCACGGATCGCTCAATCCCGACAATATGCCCGAGCCATTGAAATATTGGCTCGAAAGCCTCGACAAAGCCGTCGAAAGCATTGAGGCCGGCATACCTCAGAAAAAAGTCCTCACGGCCAACAATGTCGCACGCGTGGCCGACAAGACTGCCATCGCACCGTTGGTGACGTGCAAATGGAATCAGGGCGATCCCTTCAATATCATGACACCCTCGTATGTCGACCAGAACACCGGAGCCACCTACGCACATAGCGCCACTGGCTGCGTTGCTACCGCAACGACCCAGATAATGTACTACTGGAAATGGCCCCAGGACGCCTGCGCAGCAATTCCCTCATACACATACAACTGGTCGGGAAACGTCAGGACTACCGAAGCCCTGCCTCCGGTAGTGTTCGACTGGGATAACATGACCGATACATACGACAGCCGGTCGAGCCAAAAATCAAAAGAAGCCGTAGCACAGCTGATGCTATACGCCGGCCACGGCATGCAGTCGGGTTATGCCGGGGCTACAGGTGCCACATCCTATAATGCACTCAATGCCCTCAAAAACTACTTTGGTTACAACAGGGATGCATATATAGCCGATCAGCTCAACTACACCTACCAGGAGTGGGAAGATCTGTTCTACAACGAACTCTCTGCCGGCCGTCCGCTGCTGATGGGTGCCGACAACTATGAACGTACAGGCGGTCATGAGTTTGTGGCCGACGGATATGACGGCAACGGCCTCTTCCACATCAACTGGGGATGGGGCGGCTGGGACGACGGATACTTCGTCCTCACCGTTATGGCTCCCGATAATCAAGGCATAGGTGGCTCTACAGATGCCAATGGCTATTCCATGGGACAGAACGTGTGTATCAACCTGTGGCCGGCTAATGTCGCACCGAGTCAGGAAACCGTCCGTGCCTCGATCTCCAATATCAGTGCCGGTCAAAGCAAGATACGCAAGAACTCCGACGGTGTATTCTCGCTAAGTTTCACCTACGATCTGCGTACCCTCCTGATGAATCAGTATACCGTCGAGCATGCATTCCGCCTGACAGCCGACGACAATACCATCGTTGACGACGCCATTTCCGCTGCTAAATATGTAATGTATCCGTCGTACCGCTATAATTTCAATGCTTCGATAAAGCTGCAGAACCTTGCCGACGGCACTTACAAGCTGTCGGGCATTTCCCGACTGGCCGACAGCCAGGAATGGCTGGCCGACGACCATTCCGACAGAAACTATATACAGCTTGTCGTCAGCGGTGATGAAATGACCGTTGAAGTCAAACCCGGCATGGGCAGCAAACTTGTGGTCAATTCGCTCAATCTCGAGGGTGCCACCGAAGTCGGACAATGGCAAAAAGTAGTCTACAACATTACCAACAACGGCAATGATTTCTACGGCGAGACTTATCTCTTTGTTGATGGTAAACTTTCTTCAGGCAACACCATAAGTATCCCCGCCGGCGCTACCGCCGATATTTACTACAAATTTCAGCCTGCCAACAACCTGGGCGTACACAATTTCCTGCTGTCGTCTTCGACCAACGTCAGTGCGTCGAGCACAATAAGCGATATCGACCGCATGTTTAATCTCGACTGTATGTGGAAGGCCGACGGCACCATGATGGCGCTTCCCAAGATTGGGACTTCAAGTTACGAGGTTCCTGCAGATATTGCGGCACTGTATCTATACGGTTCGTCGCCCCGCTCCATCGCCGTTAGCAGCGCCAACCCCAACCTCGTGCTATATTACGACGAGAATGTTAAGATCTCAAACCGAATGGAAACGATCATGCGCAAGTATATAACCAATATCGTTATAGGCGGCAAGGCCGTGGAAGCCGGATTCAAAGATGGCTATAATGTATACATACCCATGGCGTTCACGGCCCAGACGGCAAGCTACACAAGAGAGAATATGCCCACATGGAGTACACTTGCGCTGCCCTTCGATGTCGACCGGATCGATATCGAAGGTGTTCAGGTCGATTGGTTTACTTCCAAGGACGACCTCGACAAGAAAATCTTTGTGAAACGTTTTGCAGGCAACCGTGCCGCTCAACTGCGTTTCTCACATACCTCCGAAATAAAGGCAAATACACCTTATTTCGTCGGTCTTGCGGGCAATCTCAACGGTTCCTCGTTCGACCACACAGGCAAGAACGTCACATTCTCAGGCTCCAATGTACTTGTAGAGATATCCGGAGAACACACCGACAACTTTGTGCCCAAGAACGTAAAGATGTTGCCGTGCTATTCTACCGGCTCCAAGGACAAGATGTTCGGCATCGACGAAAATTTAGAAAACTTTGTGCCGGTCGATAAACTCGAGCCATTCCATGCCTACGTCAACACCACCAGTAGCGCTACAAGCTATTCAATCTACTATGACGAAGGTGAAGGCCAAAGCGGCGTCGAAGACGTTGCCGTTGACATCGAAGGCATTTCGCCCCAAGCTCCTGTATATAATCTCCAGGGAGTGCCTACGGGTACTTACGCGGATTTTGACAGTCTCCGACCGGGCCTCTACATTGTGGCCGGCCGCAAAATCTTCAAGAATCAATAATTGCGGTCCGACACAACTTTTTGATTATACTGAAAATAAGGGCCGACGCCGATTCATGGACGGCAAGCCCTATATTCCGACTTATTTTAAATTAGATGACCTCAAATCAGGCAAACATATCATCATCAAGAAAAGCGCTAAGCCAAACCCTGAGTGGGGTAAGGACGAAAAAGATTATCCATACCCATTCTCTCGAAATAAATAACCATCACATAATATAATAACCATGTATAGAACTGATAAACGAATTGTCATTACACTTGATGCCGGCGGTACTAACCTGGTATTCGGTGCAATGCGTGGATGTGAATATATCACCACGCCAATAACCTATCCGTCAAACGCCCATGACCTTGATTTGTGTCTCGCAACTATCGTCAAAGGTTTTAAAGAAGTCATCGAGTCGCTTGATGAAAAACCTGTGGCAATAAGTTTCGCATTCCCCGGTCCGGCCGATTATCCCAATGGCATTATTGGCGGTTATCTGCCCAATTTCCCATCGTTCCGCAACGGAGTTGCCTTAGGTCCGTATCTTGAACGTGAGTTTGGTATCCCTGTATATATTAATAATGATGGAGACCTCTTTGCCTATGGCGAGGCATTGTGCGGCGCGCTGCCGGCCATCAATAAGAAACTTAAGGCAAGTGGTAGCGCCAAGCAATATAATAACCTCATCGGTTATACATTCGGTACAGGTTTTGGTGTCGGCATTGTTGTAGATGGCAAACTGAACCGCGGTGATAACTCCTGTGTAGAGACATTCTGTCTGCCTCATAAGACCAAGCATGGCATAATGGCAGAGGAGGGAGTGTCGGTTCGCGCTATAAAGCGTGTATATCGCGAACTTAGCGGTGACGAACGCACTGACCTTACACCTAAGGACATTTGTGAGATTGCTGATGGCAAACAGTCTGGTGACTCAGAAGCAGCCAAGAAGGCTTTCGCAGAAATGGGTGAGACCGCCGGTTTCTCTATGGCCTTGGCAGCCTCTCTTATTGACGGCATTATAGTAATCGGCGGTGGCATAACAGCAGCGCGCCATCTAATGATTGACGCAATTCTCAAAGAATTAAGAGGTACAGTATGCACGCTTGACGGCACAATGGTCAAGTGTGTGCAGCCGGAAGTGTTCTACCTTGACAATCCAGAAGAATTTGAAAAATTCTCAGCTGGCGCACGTCAGACCATAATGATTCCAGGTACGGATATCCAGGTGATATATGATCCCATGAAACGACTTGGCGTAGTGTTCTCTGAAATTGGAGCCAGCAAGGCAATATCAGCTGGTGCTTACGCTTTTGCATTATCACAACTTGACTCAAAGGACGTTGAATAATATAGGGAAGTTGCTTGTGGGTATAACATTGCCCCTTTTAGGAATATCGTGTTCAGATAGCCATAATAAAGACTCTGAAACGCACTTTACCGACTATGTGAACCCATTTATCGGTACTGGCGATCACGGCCATGTGTTTTTGGGGGCAAATGTGCCTTTCGGCATGGTTCAATTAGGCCCCTCACAATTTGTTAAAGGATGGGACTGGTGTTCAGGCTACCACGCTTCAGATTCAACCCTTCTCGGCTTCAGCCATACCCATTTAAGTGGGACGGGTATAGGCGACTTAGGCGATATATTAGTGCTGCCTGTCATAAACAAAGAAGATACCAGCTCAGCATTTACCCACGATAAAGAAGTGTGTCGTCCCGGTTACTATAGTGTTGTACTTGACGATTCTGGAATTAATGCAGAACTGACAGCCACCACACGCACCGGATTTCACCGCTATACCTTCCCGGCTGACGCTGACACAGCCTATGTCAAATTAAATTTGACCTATGGTATAGGCTGGGACAAGCCTACCGAAACCCAGATTGTGGTTGAAAACGATAGCACTGTTTCCGGCTACCGCTACTCAAAAGGATGGGCGAGAAACCAGAAAATCTATTTCACAGCTCAGTTCTCACAGCCGTTCGTCGCTCATTATGGCGACAATAGGGACATGACTTTTGCCTTTGACGCGAATTCATCACCTCTGTTTATGAAGGTTGGCGTTTCGCCTGTAAGTGTAGAAAATTCAAAGCTTAATCTCACGACCGAGAACAGTGGCTGGGACTTCGATGCAGTTGCCAAATCGGCTGATGAATCGTGGAACAAACAGCTCGCCAAGATTGATGTCAAAAGTAACAGCGATACCGACAAACGTAAATTCTATACGGCTTTATATCACACTATGTTTGCCCCGGCGGTATTCAGCGACGTAAATGGTGATTATCGTGGTGCTGATGGTCAGAATTATAATACCGATGGTAAATTCGCAGATTACACCATATTCTCTCTTTGGGATACATATCGTGCGGCTCATCCACTCTCAACTATCATACATCCTGATTTGCAAGGAGATTATGCCAACACCTTTATAAACATCTATCGTCAGCAGGGTAAATTACCCGTATGGCATCTGCACGGTAATGAAACAAATTGCATGATTGGCAATCCGGGAGTTATCGTTTTAGGCGACTTGTTGATGAAGGGCTTTGTAAGTGACTCAGCAGGGGCTTATGAAGCTATGAAGGTATCTTGTCTGCTTGACGAACGCTCGCTCGGCGCGTTGAAACAATATGGCTACGTGCCATATGATGCACCCGGATGCGATGAAAGTGTGGCAAAAGGTCTTGAATATGCCATTGCTGACAATGCCGTTGCCAAAGTTGCTGCCCTGCTCGGAGAGGAAGAAGACCAGAATTATTTTGAAGAGAGAGCCGCTTCATACAGCAAATATTTTGACAGTGAGACCAATTTCATGCGCGGAAAATCTATGGACGGAAAATTCCGTGACGAGGTATTTAATCCGTTTGCGACTACACACAGAGCCGATGACTATTGCGAGGGCAATGGTTGGCAATATGTATGGCTTGTACCCCATGACCCACATGGACTTATCAATCTGTTTAGCTCAGAAGAAGAGTTTGTCAACAAGCTTGATTCGCTTTTCACGGTTGAAGGACAGCTCGGTGACGATGCATCGCCAGACATCAGCGGCTTGATTGGCCAATATGCCCATGGTAACGAGCCGAGTCACCACACGGTCTATTTATATAATTATGTGGGACAGCCATATAAGGCTGCGCCTATCCTCCGTCAGATAATGAATGATTTATACAATGACGGTATGGCAGGTTTGTGCGGCAACGAAGATGTCGGACAAATGTCGGCATGGTTTGTATTGTCTTCTATGGGATTGTATCAAGTGGAACCGACAGGCGGAAAATTTGTGTTCGGTACTCCTTTGTTTGATTCTGCCATTGTTGAAGTGGGAGATGGAAAGAGGTTGGAAATACAGGCTCATAATAATTCGGCTGATAACATCTATATACAGGAAGTCAGATTCAACGGAGAGCCTTACGAAAAATCATATATCGAATTTGACCAAATAAAGAATGGCGGAACACTTGAATTTGTAATGGATGCAACTCCGTCAGAGACATTTGGAGTAAACAATGATGCAAGACCGTAGAAAAATCTCCCCCATCTCTTGGATTCCCACTGCATATTTTGCAATGGGACTGCCATTTGTGGCCATATCTTTAGCATCGGTCATAATGTTTGCCGACCTCGGCATTGATGAGGCTAGTATAACATTCTGGACGTCGCTGCTGATATTGCCATATACGATTAAGCCTCTTTGGAGTCCTTTATTGGAACTATATTATACC
The DNA here is from genome assembly GCA_948788915.1 of uncultured Muribaculaceae bacterium. Classification (GTDB taxonomy): domain Bacteria; phylum Bacteroidota; class Bacteroidia; order Bacteroidales; family Muribaculaceae; genus Lepagella. Next base: position 8,172 of record CAQFOZ010000073.1, read on the forward strand.
AAAAAGCATTTTGCCTTAGTTTGTGCTATGCGGTATCTGTTTCGGTTTGATAGCGTTTCTGTTGCCGGTTCCTGATTTCTTTGCGTTTGCCATAGCTATAATGGCTGTGATTTCAATAAGTGGCGCAACGAATGACATCGCTACCGACGGTATATATCTGACAGCAATAGATAAGAAAACACAGGCGAAGTATATCGGTTGGCAAGGTGCTTTCTACAATCTTGCAAAAGTGCTTGTCAACGGCGGACTGGTGTATCTTGCCGGAGCCATTATTACTCATTTTAAGGCCGAGGACCCGGATAATGCGGCTAAATATGCATGGATGATTATCATGGGAATTATCGCATGCGTGATGGTTGCCGTCGCAATCTATCATTGGTTCTTCCTGCCTACCGGCTCGAAAAATGAAGAGTCGCCGGCAAGTTTCCGAGGTGCAATGGTTTCATTGTTAGATGTATTCAAAGACTTCTTCACCAAGAAGCATATTTGGCTATACATATTATTTATATTATGTTATCGTCTGACCGAAGGTTTTGCAGTAAAGATGGTGCCATTGTTCCTAAAAGCGCTGGTTGATATGGGAGGCTTAGGCTTGTCAAATGAATCAATCGTAAAGATTGGGCATTGTATCTCACATTCTGACTTAAACGATGGCCGTGTATTGGAAATAAATTCAGAAAAATAATAATTAATTGATATTATGATATATAAATTCAATCCCATACTTAAAACTACAATTTGGGGCGGTGATAAAATCGCAACATTTAAAAATATTGCCACTGACTGGAAAACCCAGGGTCGGATGACCCCTTGAGTCAGGCTGATTTGCCCCCTTTGGCCAAAATTGCACTGACCCTTTTGCCCAGAATAA
>CAQFOZ010000074.1 GCA_948788915.1 uncultured Muribaculaceae bacterium
TTCACGATTCCACTATAAACTATATCTAACTAAACTTCGACTCGCAACCTTTCTCACGAAACCTTGTGAGTCTTATCCATATTGCTTTGTACCTAATAAACGCCTTATATAGGGGATAGTTCTTTATTTTCAGGACTTTAAACTCTATTAACATCGCATTAACATATATAAATAGATAAGTAAGTATTTTAGTAGTTGAGAAAAATTAAGCGATATCTGTATTGTTTTAATCTTGAACTATAAAACTGGATCTTTTTGGTTGCTTTCGGCTTGTCGTTCAGTTGCATATAAGTATATGCTCCTTCGTTCCGCGCCAAAATCAACTCAAAAATATCTTCGTTTTATATGTTCATTAATTTATCTCAACTACTTAAATATAAACGATAGTAAGTGTTTAAAAATCTTTTATGCTTACTGTAGTTTATTTTTTGAATACTTACAACGTAATCCTTATTTATACATTCAAGCAGTTTTAATATTTACAGATTGTTTGTTTGTTAAAATGTTAATATTTTAAGAAAAGTGTTTGCAATTATAAAAATATACTTTATTTTTGTAATCTATATTTTAAAGGCTTCAACTATATACTATTTCCTAAATATTATTGACTATGAAAAGAAATTTACTTCGTTTTTTTGTAGGCGGTATCATCGCCTTCTGTTGTTTGCCTGTTGCAAATGCGTATGATTTTGTATCCGATGGCGTGTATTATGACATTATTAGTGGCTCGACTAATGTTATGGTTACTTATAAGGATAAGAACTATAATTCGTATAGTGGAGATGTAGTGATTCCTTCTACTGTAACCAATAATGGAACCACTTATACTGTTACTGCCCTTGGTAAATATAGTATCCGCAATAGTGCCCAGCTTACGTCCATTATACTTCCTGAATCTCTAAAAGAGATTCAGATGGGATCTTTTAGCAAATGCAATGCATTGATTAAGCTTACAGTCCCGAATTCAGTAGAAACCATCGGAAATCTTGCTATACAGGATAATCCTAATTTGAAAGAACTGGTTTTAGGAACAGGAGTCAAGACTATCGGCACCGGTGCCTTTATGGGAAATGTGGCTTTAACAAAAATAGAAATTCCTAAAGGTGTTACTGAAATTTCATCTAATGTTTTTGCAAATTGCATCGGTCTGACGTCAGTGAATATTCCGGAAAATGTTGCCAAAATCAACGGAACTGCATTTGCCGGGTGCATTAACCTTAAAAATTTTACTGTTGACCCTGCAAATATAATGTTTGTTGCTGTTGATGGAGTGCTTTTCTCTAAGGACAAAACTGTATTGGCTGTTTATCCGGGTGGGCGCACAGAGAGTGAATTTACGGTTCCCGAAGGGGTAAAGGAGTTGGGATTTAAGGCTTTCAGTCAACGCTGTATAACAGTGAAGGGATCTGAGTTTTATGATACATCTTTGAAAACCATAAAATTGCCGTCATCCCTCGAGGTTTTGGGTAATAGCTGCTTTCAGTATTTGGTTGCAATGGAGTCGATAGACATTCCCGATAAAGTCAATGTTGTCGGTAACCAGACATTCGCACAGTGTACGGCTCTTAAATCAATAGCACTTCCGGCTTCTGTAGAAAAAATTGATATTTCAGCATTTTCCGGATGCACTTCATTAAAGGATGTTACATTGGGTTCTGGTCTTACTTCCATAGGAGCTTCGGCTTTTAAAGGGGATTTGGCATTGGAGACAGTAAAATGTAGCGCGGCAATACCTCCTGTGTGTAAATCCACGTCTTTTGATGCGACAGTGTCTTCTGCAACTCTGATTGTTCCGGAGGCATCAATAGGTGCATATAAGGAAGCAGAAGCATGGAAAACATTTGGAACGATAAAAGCTTCAGACGGTGCAGGTATTGGGTCTGTGGAAACGGATTCAAACGTGGAAGTACGTGAGATCTATAATGTAAACGGTGTTCGTATCGCAGAGCCTCAATCAGGTATAAATATCATGAAGATGAGCGATGGAACAGTTCGTAAAGTCATGTTAAAATAGTCGGTAGCAGACAACATGAAACCGGGGTGCGAATCAGAAAGATCCGTACCCCGGTTATTTATAACAAACAATTTCTTAATCGAGACATTTGTCAAGTGCCTCGGTAATTGCGGCTTTATCCATGTCTTTCCCGATGAATACTATTTTGTCCATGCGGTCACCATACTTCTCATCCCAGTCACGAAGTAATCCCGGTTCCTGCTTCAGCAACTCAATCAGCTCTTCTTCCGGAGCTGTAGCGTACCAATATCCGGCTTCCCTGATGCTTTTCTGGGTACCTGCCTGCTCGAAAAGAATAGACATATCTTTGTTCTGGCTGAAATAGAGGACTCCTTTTGCGCGAATTACACTCTTTGGCCATTCGATATTCACAAACCGATCGAATTTATTGAAATTAAACGGGCGACGGCGCATATATACAAATGTGCCTATTCCATATTCTTCTGCTTCTCCTTCATCGTGGTGATGATGGTGGTGATGATGACCATGACTTTCATGCTCGTGTTCGTGTTCATGCTCATGTTCATGATTATGTTCATGTTCATGTTCGTCAGCATCATGTATGTCGGCATTTTCTATTTCCCGCACCCATGTGGCGGATGTTGCGGTACGCTCAAAGTCGAAAACTCCGGTATATAGAATTTCGGAAAGGTCTATGTCACAATAATTGCAATCATAAATGGCCGCACCAGGTTGCAAAGCTTTGATAACGGATTTAATTTCACCGGCATCATTTTTGTCTACCTCATCGATCTTGTTAAGAAGAATTATATTGCAAAACTCTATTTGCTGAATCACGAGATTCTCAATATCTTCCTCATCAATGGATTGGGATTTAAGGGACCGCCCGCAACCAAATTCGTCTTTCATCCGAAGTGCATCTACTACGGTGACGATACAGTCAAGATGTGGGCGTATGATATCAGTCCTTTCCGGATTGACAGACTGCTCCATCTGGCATATTGTCTGGGCTATCGGACTTGGTTCACAGATTCCGCTTGCCTCAATGACAATATAATCGAATCTTGCAGATTCTATGAGTTCTGAGATCTGTTGCATCAGATCTGTCCGTAGTGTGCAGCAGATACAACCGTTTTGCAAAGCCACAAGATCACCGTTGTCTCCTTGTCCGACAATGCCACCTTTTTGTATCAGGTCAGCATCTATGTTGACTTCGCCGATATCGTTTACTATAACGGCAAACCTGATTCCACGTTCATTCGCAAGAATACGATTCAACAAAGTTGTCTTCCCGCTCCCAAGATAGCCTGTCAACAAAAGCACAGGCATAATATTTTCAGGATATTTCATATAATTTACTCTAAATGTCTTTTCAGGGAGTTGACGGCATACTTCGGTATGCCATTGTCTTCTTTCTCCATTTCGTTCAACAGGCTTTCTGCAAAATCAAGACGTCTGAATATTCTGAATGCCAACATGTCGGCCTCTTCCTGTGTCAGGACATCCGATGCAAGTTCGAGCGCCATCCTCATATCCACGCTTTCAAGAGGGAAAAGATAGCTGGCAAGAAGTCTTGATTCCCTGACATTACGGTCCTCCCATAATTCCATGGCTAATTCCACAGAAGGTGTAAATTTGCTTGCTATTCCTGCTATCTGTGGAATCTGGAGACCGAATATAACCTTATAATGCATTCCCGCCTTGCGCAGGGTATCGGCTATGATCCCATTACGCAAGGCGAAGAATTCCTTTTTTATTTCGTTAAGCATAACTGTTTCCAATTATTTGGAGCACACGGAATGCGCTTTTTTCGTCAGCGGTGAGTAGTCGCGGCTGAGACGAAGCATTTGCTGTACATAATCTTCCGGATAAGAGATCGTGATATCAGTAATCTCTCCTTTTTCGTTAATAACCGGGGTGTAAACCGGATTGATAAATCCACGATATGGAGGTATGTCAAGTTTGGAGAAGCGGTTGAGCACCTCTTTGTGTAGTTTAGGATCTACTTTTACAGCATACTTCTGGACAAGTTCATTGCCACTCTTGTAGTCTCCCTCGCTTTTGATACGCTGAACCTCTGCAAGCAACTCACCGAGAAGTTCTCTCATCTTCGGATAATCGTTGATTTTAACATATGTCTTGCCTCCTTTCTTTGTCAGCTCAACAACATCTTTTCCGCCTTTGGCTTTCTTTTTGCCATGCTGGTATACCCATTGTGCGATCAGTTGACGGTTACGCATGTGAGCCTCCTCAACGTTTTTGCCGAGTTCGATACGGTTAAGCTGTGTCATGAGTCCGTTAAGGATATATTTGTAATATTCGGCTTTGTATGCCTCCGGATTGTCAAGTATGCCAAGCTCTAACAGTTTTGGATCTGCAAGATAATACAACGCGAACAGGTCTGCGCGGGCTTCCTCCAGTGTGGAGCCGTGTTCCTTGAGGGCATCCGGATCAACACCGGGCAGGAGTTTGCCCGAACCGTGACCGAGACACTCATGGAGATCCGTGTGGAGCATGTCTGTGATGTAAAGATAATTCTCCAGTAAATTACGGGTATTGGCATCAATTACAAACTCCTCGTTGAAACCATTGCCATGACTTGCCATGTCATATGCTTCCGTTATGTTTTCAAGTGTCACGGATTTGGATCCGTGCTGGGCACGTATCCAGTTGGAATTTGGAAGATTGATTCCTATGGCTGTTGCCGGGAATGCATCCCCGGAAAGCATTGCGGCTGTAATAACCTTTGCGGAAACACCTTTTACCTTGTCTTTCTTGAAACGCTTGTCGACAGGGGAGTTGTCTTCAAACCATTGGGCGTTGCGGGATATTGTCTCTGTACGGGCTGAAGATTTTGTATTTCTGAAATTCACATACGATTCCCATGCTCCGGTCATGCCAAGTGGGTCTCCGTAGCTCTCAATAAACCCGTTGACGAAGTCTATATCGGATTTTGTGTCTTCTGCCCATAGAATTGAATACTCGTCAAATAAACGAAGATCTCCTGTGATATAGTAATCTATGAGCTTTGTGATATATGCTTTCTGGGCATCGTTCTCGGCAACTTCTTTTGCCTTTTCGAGATAATATATAATTTGAGCTATGGCCGGCCCGTACAGACCTGTGAGGTTGTAACGCAGCTCTTTGAGTTTGCCGTTTTCTTTTACGACTTTTGAGTTAAGACCATAAGACACCGGGGTGGGATCGGACGGGTCTTTCATATTGTTATAAAACTCCTCGACTTCAGCCTGTGTCACGCCTTCGCCATAAAGATTATTGGCAGAGGTGGCCACAACGTCTTGTGTGCCATCCTGGTTTACACGCTTAGGCATTACAGTGGGATCAAAAATCACCGGTGTAATGGTTGCAAGGAATTGTTCTCGGGTCTGTCCCGGGGCAAGCGGAAGACAGCAGTCATGAAGTTTGCCAACCTGTTCCTCAAAGAACGATTGAGAGAATTCCGGTTGGAATTTATCAGTGGAATAATGGTGGTGCAACCCGTTGCCGAACCATACGAGTTTGAGATATTTTTCAAAAGCTTTGAAATCTGCGGAATTTTTGTCCCCGTTATATTTCGTATAAATCTTTTCGAGCAGCTGGCGAATCTGCAGATTGTATTTACCATTTTGATCCCAGATTATGTCCCGGCCCATTTGTGCCGCTTCAGAAAGATAATAAAGCATTTTCTTCTGTTCAAGAGACAGACGGGAATATTCGGGCACTTCGTAGCGAAGCACTTCGATATCACCGAATCGGTCAACGTGGAAATTGAAATTTTTGTCTTCCACGGCGTTTGAATTAGCTGATACCATTGTAGCGAGTATTAAAGCTGGAAATAGTTTTTTCATATGATAGGTTGTTAAAATTAATTCTATGAATTATTATTCCACATATAGCACAAGACCTTTGAGATATTCTCCTTCCGGGTGTGATATGTCGACAGGATGGTCTGCCGGCTGTGAGAGTTGATAGAGTATTCTTACTTTTCTGCCGGATTTGGCTGCTGCTGTAAATACAGCCATACGGAACATATCTTTTGTGATAGCCTGTGAACAGGAGAAAGTGAACAGCACACCTCCTTTTTTTATTTTCTCAAAAGCCTTGGCGTTGAGTTTGCGGTAGCCGATAAGCCCGTTCTTTATCGCGCTTCTGTGTTTTGCAAATGCAGGAGGGTCGAGAATAATCAGGTCATATTTATCTTTCTCCATATCCGCCAAAAACTTAAAAGCATCGGTGTCATAAGTGTGATGTCTGGAGTCATCAGGAAAATTCAGCATTATATTGGCATCGGTGAGTGCGGCTGCCTTAGAAGATGAATCTACTGAATCCACTGATTTTGCACCTCCGCGCATTGCGTATACCGAGAATCCTCCTGTATAGCAGAACATGTTCAGTACTGTGCGACCGGATGCGAATCGTTCGAGAAGGCTACGGTTCTCACGTTGGTCAACAAAGAAGCCTGTTTTTTGTCCCTTGAGCCAGTCTATGTTGAACTGTAAGCCGTTCTCAATCGCGATATTGCCGTCGTAACTGCCGATCAGATATTCGTTATCCGGATCAAGATGAGCTTTATATGGTAAAGTTGTGTCGCTTTTGTAATACACGTTGCGTATCCTGGCATTTGGAATCATTGTCAGAGCTTCGGCAATCTTATGCCGTGCGAAATGCATTCCCGGAGAATGAGCCTGCATCACGGCCGTATCACCATATATATCGACTACAAGACCCGGTAGAAAGTCTCCTTCTCCGTGTACAAGCCGGTAACAATTATTGTCAGGGCGGATAAGATTGAGATTTTCCCGAAGTCTGTAAGCTGATTCAAGACGACGGGCATAGAAGTCTTCTGTAAGATGATCCGTACCGAACTCCAGGATTCTCACCGTTATACTTCCGATCTGGTAATGTCCTGTGCCGAGTATGTCTCCCTTGGAGCTGCTGACACACACTTCATCTCCCTCCTCGATCCCCTCCGGGATGTTTGAGACAGCACCGGAGAAAATCCACGGGTGGTGCCGGAAAACAGACTCTTCTTTGCCTGGTTTAAGTTTTATGATTTTAGTCATGACTGACTTGATTTAGAAGTTGGTATAAGTAAGCATTCAAATTTGAACACTTACTTATCAAATGTATTTATTTGAACAGACGTACAATATCCATCCCGTTAGCATATAGCAACAGAAGGATAAGAAGTGTCATTCCGGCTATCTGTGCATATTCAAGAAATTTGTCGCTTGGTTTACGTCGGAAAATCACTTCATACAGGAGGAAGAGTACATGACCGCCGTCCAGTCCCGGAATAGGAAGGATATTCATGAACGCAAGTGCTACAGACAGGAATGCAGCTATATTCCAGAATGCAATCCAATCCCATTTTTCGGGAAAAATGGATCCGAGCGTACCAAACCCACCTATGCTTTGTGCTCCCTCTTTTGTGAATACCATCTTCATGGATTTTGCATAAGAGGTGAGCCTTTCTGTTCCCATCTCTATCCCACGTGGCACAGACTGGAAGATATTGTATCTGATCTCCTTTGAGTTGAAGAATGCGGCAGGATTTATCTCCAGTCCCACACCCATTTTTGAGTTTTCGGAGAGTGTTACCATTGCGGTGATGGTATCTGTCCGGTTGCCGTGCTTGCGGGCTATGCCAATTGGAATGGTTTTGCCTTCATGTCCCGGAAGAACCCGGAAAAACTCATCAAGTGATGGAGTTGCCACGGAATCTACAGAAATAAGCTCATCGCCAACTTGAATGCCGGCTTTGGCGGCGCCTTCTCCGGGCATAAGCTGAGTGACGCGGGCGGGGAATCTATAATTGTAGAAGCTGACAGTTGCTGTGTCGCTTTTGGCCTCCTTTTCAAGGTTAAATATGAATTTCTCGGGAATAGAGATGCTGACTGTATCCGTGCCGTTCCGGAGCACTGTCACATTCTTGGCCTGAATCATTTTCATACGGGCCTCAGCAGGGTTCTCAAGGGATTCTCCATCGGCATAAAGTGGAATATCTCCATTGTTAAAACCGATTTTGCGGGCTTCTCCTGAATAAGTGAAGCCTTGTTTAGCCTCACTGATCGGAACATATTTTTCTCCGGTGGCATAGACTATTCCTGCATAAATGATTATTGCCAGCAGAAAATTGAACAAAACACCGGCCACCATGATAAGAAGACGTTGCCATGCAGGTTTTGAACGAAATTCCCATTTTTTAGGGGGTAATTTCATCTGTTCCGTATCCATGGACTCATCTATCATGCCTGCGATCTTGCAATAGCCGCCAAGTGGTAACCAGCCTATGCCGTATTCCGTATCTCCCCAGAACGAGTCTTTCTGTTCAACAGAAATCTCCTCATTGTCCGGAACGGCATTTTTAAAATTCTTTTTTTTGCCGAATCCTCCGAAATATTTTTTTGGTTTCCACTTGAACAGTTCGGTCCACGGGTCGAAGAATATATAGAACTTTTCCACTTTTACACCGAAAATACGGGCAAACAGGAAATGTCCGAATTCGTGGATTATCACCAGTATTGCGAATGCAAGAATAAGTTGGGCTGCTTTAATTAAAAATGTATCCATTTAGTTGTTGTTTCAAGTTTTATCATTCAGTGTCAGTGATTCCGGTATGTTGATGGTTTTCTGAAAACTGAAGCAATTATATTTTTATATTAATAATATCTTTGGCTATGTTACGCGCCTCTGTGTTTGTGTGAATAAGATCATCAAGAGTTATGTCTTTTATGAATCCAGTTCGTTTTAGTGTCTTTTCCGCAACCTTTGAAATATCCGTAAACCCTATTTTGTCGTTAAGGAATGCATTCACGGCAACTTCGTTGGCAGCGTTAAGAATGCAAGGTGTGTTACCACCTCTGTCGATAGCCTCGAAAGCTATACCAAGCAGAGGAAATCTCTTTATATCGGGAGCCTCAAAAGTCAGATTTGAATAAGACGACAAAGAAAGTTTCTCTCTCATTGACGGCAACCGGCAAGGGTAGCTAAGAGCATAACT
>CAQFOZ010000075.1 GCA_948788915.1 uncultured Muribaculaceae bacterium
AACCATCTCAAAAACAACTCTCAAAATTCCTCGAAAATAAATTTAAACAATTTCTTAATCTTTTATACTTACTTATCTAACTATTCAGGATGTCCCTTTTGACAGCGTTGTGCCACCCTTCTATCTTTTCTCTGATTTTCTGCGTATCTCCGGATGGCTTGAAATCTTTTTCAATTTGCCATTGGCGTTTGATTGAATCGATGTCTGCCCAATATCCGACGGCCAGTCCTGCGAGATATGCTGCACCCAGAGCTGTGGTTTCTGTTATACGCGGACGGAGCACTTCGGTGTGGAGTATATCGCTTTGGAATTGCATCAGCAAGTTATTGCGTGAGGCACCACCATCCACTTTAAGGTTGCATATGTTCAGTCCGGAATCCAGTTCCATCGCTTTTACTATATCGTAGGTCTGGAAAGCTATTCCTTCAAGTGCGGCGCGTGCGATATGTGCGGATGTTGTACCCCTTGATATTCCGGAGATCAATCCGCGGGCATCAGGATCCCAATAAGGTGCGCCAAGTCCGGTAAGAGCCGGTACGAAGTATACACCGTCGGTGTCAGGTACTGATGAGGCTAACTCTTCAACGTCCGAGGAACATGATATGCATCTGAGATTGTCGCGAAGCCATTGAACTACTGATCCTCCGACAAATATAGAGCCTTCCAGAGCATAGTTTACGGTGTCGCCTATTTTCCATGCAATAGTGGTAAGCAGCCGGTTTTGGGATAAAATCGGTTTTGTGCCACTGTTCATAAGCAGGAAGCATCCTGTTCCGTATGTATTTTTTACTGATCCCGGTTCAACGCACATCTGACCGAAAAGTGCGGCCTGTTGATCACCGGCCATACCCGCAATGGGTACCGGATGAGCGAAGATGGTTGATGTAGTGTTGCCGTAAACTTCGCTTGATGATTTCACTTCAGGCATCATCGAACGAGGAATGTCGAAATAGTCAAGCAACTCCTGATCCCATTCCAGCGTATTAATATTATATAGCATGGTGCGGGATGCGTTTGTAACGTCTGTGACATGTGCGTTGCCACGTGTGAGTCTCCATACAAGCCATGTGTCGACTGTGCCGAAAAGAAGTTTACCCTCTTTTGCGCGTGCTTTTGCACCGGGCACATTATCCAAAATCCATTTGATTTTTGTTGCGCTGAAATAAGCATCCGGAATCAGTCCGGTTTTCTGGCGTATGGTGTCTTCCATTCCGTCAGCAATAATTTTTTCACAATATGGGGAGGTTCGTCTGTCTTGCCAGACAATGGCATTATACACGGGTTCGTCCGTGTCTCGGTCCCATACTATGGTAGTTTCGCGTTGATTGGTTATTCCTATGGCTTCGATATTTTTGCCGTTGATGTCTATGGAAGAAATAGCTTCGGCAATAACAGCCGCCTGTGATGCCCATATCTGATGGGGATCATGTTCCACCCATCCGGAGCGTGGGAAAATCTGGGGAAACTCTTTCTGTGCAATTGCACGTATGGAACCGCTGTGGTCAAACACTATAGCACGGGAGCTACTTGTTCCCTGATCGAGGGAAAGGATGTATTTTTCATCGCTTTGAGTTGTCATGGCATGAGTATTTTGGTTTAAAATAAACTATTTTATTAATAAATGCGAAAACAGATGATTTTGTTTTGAAAATCATCTGTTTTGGATCGATTATATAAGTTTCAAAATTAGCGAATGCCGTGTTTATGCAGGATCTTTAACAATCGAGGCTGCAATTTATTGGCCCAACGCCAATATCCAAGATCCGAAGGGTGTGTCCCATCTGCCGAAGTGACGTGATCTGTTCCGGTCAGATCCGGAATATCGATAAAATAGACATTGTCAAAACGCTTCATGGCCAAGCTCATCATTTCACGAGCTGTAGCCCGTTTGGCACTCTCGGCAGCTCTGCGCTTCAAATCAAAATTATTATTTTCACGGTAAATTGTCTGTACAAAAATCAACGGAGTATCAGGTTGCTTTTGTCGGATAATTTCGATAAACGGAATCAGACGTTCTCGAATCATATCTGCATCAGGATTTGAAAAACCGTCGAAGACCATGGCATCAGCATCCGTAACATCAGCAAGGTATCGTGCAAAATAGTCCTGTAACATGCAATTCCCGCTACATGCTATACTACAAAAATTGAGTCCGGTATTTCGTCCGATTTGCATAGGATAACTCATTCCCGAGCGACTGGTGGATACTCCGTGAGTAAAGCTGGAGCCGAAGATCATGATTTTATGACGGAACGGATTTTGCAAAGGTTCGAGCATGGCGTTTTTGTCAACACCGATTTGTAGGGAGCGTAACTCACTATAATTAGGCAGATAGAGCAAACACTCTTTTTCATTTGAATCCATATGGCTAATCAACATGAGAGTGTCTCCTCTATGACGAGGAGCTGCTGACATTGCATAAAGCCATTCACCTTTTTCGCGAATATATAGGTCGAATCCCTCATATGCAACACGTGGAGTACTTGCACCATGGTATTCGAACGGGGCGTAAACAGGAGCAAGGTCAATTCGAGATGAATTGGTTTTGAAGACTACAGCCAGTCCAGTACTGCATCGAACTTTCTGGTTCTCGCCTTTGGTAAATCCTTTGTATGTTACCGTATCTATACGGTGATATGGATGTGGTGTTGGCATTCCTTTGCCAGTAATGGTCAACTTTGAAGCATCGTAGAAGCGTTGCTGTGCCGGAAGGCATAGGCTCGCTCCAAGCAATGTGGCTGCTAAGATTAGTAAGCGTTTCATGATAGGTTAAATATTAGTTAATTCAAGACAGGCTATTAGTTTTTCTTTAGAGATATAGGAGGAGTTGCGGGGCAATCTGAAAAAGGCTTATACTGTGTTAATTCTGTGGTTGTAGCGCTAACCTTCAGATATGTTTCAGCTCCTTCGACAAGCGGCATGTTCCTTTCGATGTGGCCACACAGGAAATCATATACAACAGGAATGTCGGATATTTCATGGACTTCAAGAAAACTATCTATCATGCTTTCCATTGAGGAGTGGTCGGCAGATTGACGATATTCGGTAAATTGCCCGACAATCAAACCTTTGATTTTGTTTAACACACCTTGCATCAGCAGTCTGTAAAGCACCCGTTCCACTTTGTATATGGGTTCAGCAATATCCTCGATAAATAATATAGAGTCTTCTTCAGCAATTCTGTTTGCCATGTCGAAAGGTGTCCCGGCCAGCCCATTCAACACAGCCAGGTTCCCACCGAATAGTCTTCCTTGAGCTGTGCCCGGCCGGTTGGCCGGAAGAGTTGCATTTATATTGTCTCTTACAACATTATATTCCGGAAGTTTATCTTCCAGAATAATTTTCATTATCTCTTTTACTCCCGGATCATCGGAATTAAAATTACGGGTCATAGGTCCGTGAACGGACATTATTCCCTGCTTGGCTGTTGCTGCATGCAAGGCAGAGATGTCAGAAAATCCGATTAACCATTTAGGATTGTCGTGCAGAAGGTTGTCAGGAATATCGGTAAGAAGGTGAGTCGCTCCATATCCTCCCCGTCCGCATAAAACGGCTTTGATGCTTTTATCCTCCCATACATTCAGAAAATCGGACAGTCTTTCTTGACGCGATGCCGCGTAAGATCCACATTGTGGACCTTTGGCATGTGGCATTATTAATGGAACCAACCCCTGTTCTCTAAGGAATAAACATGCATTGTCGATATATTCACTTTTTACCGCGGAGGCAGGAGAGATGATTGCCACTTTGTCTCCCGGATTCAGTTTTTCAGGTTTAATCATCATTGTAGTAGGAAGGTGTTGTGTTATGTTTCAAGATATCAATAATCTTGTAAGTAGTTACTAAAAATTAATCGACATATGTTTATAAAGTAGTCGGATGTCTTGAACTATAAAACTTGTTCTTTTTGACCATTCCGGCATTGTCAGTCAGTCGCATATGCCTATATGCTTCTTCCTTCCGCGGCCGGACTGTCTCAAAAATCCCCGCGTTTTATATGTTCATAAATTTTCAGCAACTACTTACCTTGATCCCGGCGGCTTTGATTGTTTCAGCGATCCGGTCAAGTTCCTCTTTTTCCACCTTTATAAGATGTTCCTCAGGTGTGGACCGATCCAGACTGTAGATCATCACTTCTTTCGGCTGAATCTTTTTATATGCTTCTATCAGTGCGTTGATTTCCTCATTCGTACTATTGTCTATTCTCATTCCGTTGTGTTCTCCCCGCAGAATCATGGTCTGTATAATTCCTGTCCCGGCAAACTGTTTTAATCCATCCACAACTTTTTCTACAGTAAATTCCTTGGATTGCGGACGATCGATAAGTCTCATTGTGGAGTCTATGGCTGAATCGAGTTTGAGGATATTGTTGTCCACTTTCTTTAGGGTGTCAGCAACTTGGTTGTCAAAAATACGGGTTGAATTTGTCAGGACAGATACTTTTGCTTCCGGATAGTATTTGTTGCGTAGATCCATGACATCTGTCACTATGTCTGGAAATTCGGGATGCAAGGTGGGCTCTCCGTTGCCGGAGAATGTTATAACATTCAGAGTTTTGTTTGCGGCAGACATCTCTTTTAGTTTGCTTTCAAGATCCTGCTTTACTTTTTCACGGGCGGGAAGTCCTGTTGTTCCTTTTCCCTGGGAATTAAAGCCTGCCTCACAATAAAGGCAGTCGAATGAGCAGACTTTGCCGTCGTCCGGCATAAGGTTGATACCTAACGACACACCGAGTCTGCGGCTGTGTATCGGTCCGAAAACAGTTGAATGAAACAAAACCGTCTGATCTTTGCCCATCGTTTTTATATTTGGTTTATAACTACAAAGATAGTATTTTTTTTAATGGAAATAATAATGAAGATTAATATAAAATATTACTGTATCGTGTGTTTTTCGCGACTTGGGGACAAGTCGCAGTCCCGGCACAGACGGGTAAAGGAGCATAAATAGTGATGATAGGTTTATGAGGAATCGCGGATATCAAGCGCATTAATGCGCTTGATGAGGGGCACGGAAAGGGGCGGATTGAGGCGCGGATTTTTTTATTCTTGAGCTGGTAAGGGACGCTGAATCACTGTTTACTAAAAAATGGGGCCATTTTTTAGTAAAGGACGCGGATTGGGACGGATGTCGCACGGATTGTAAGGCTTGGTTCCTTCAAAGTTGTGTTTTTCGCGACTTGGGGACAAGTCGCAGTCCTAACCGTCGGGTACACGGTGACCGCTGTTAACAAGTATTCTGTTAAGAAGTAGGATGTGAGATAAAGATATATTATTTGTTTTATATTAATCGCATATGTTTGGTGCCGGGAGATATTTTATTTGAATAAAAAAGTGTAACTTTACGAAGTAAATTATTTTTAAAAACAGATTTTTTTAGTGTCTGAAATAATTTATAAATACAGTATCTTGCTACCTGAATAGTTGTAGTAAAATGTTTCGTTCGAACTGACGTAGACAATAATGAAAGAATTTTTCAAATTCATACGGCGATTTGCCGGACCTTATAAATGGAATATTATTTTCAGTATATTTTTTAATATGCTGACAGCCGCGTTGACGCTGGTATCTTTTGCATTTATAATGCCGATTCTCAGACTCCTTTTCGGTCTTGATTCAACACAATATCGGTTTATGGAGTGGGGATCCGGAAAGCTTACAGATGTCCTTCAGAATAATTTCTATTATTATGTCTCAGGCATGATAACGGATCATGGACAGTCTGCCACTCTTCTTTTTCTGGGAATACTTCTGGTGATTGCCACTTTCTTTAAGGTAATGACCGCTTATTTCAGCGAATGGCTGACTCTTCCAATGCAGAATGGTCTGACGCGCGATATCCGTAACCGTATGTATGATAAGATTGTGTCTCTGCCTATCGGTTTCTTTACCAATGAGCGCAAGGGGGATATAATGGCGCGAATCTCAGGTGATGTCATGGAAACTCAGACCTCTGTGATGTCGAGTCTTTACAGCGTTATCAAATATCCGATAATGATTATCGTATGTCTGGGAATGATGCTCGCGTTAAGTTGGAAACTCACCTTGTTTGTGTTCATTATACTTCCTGTGATAGGATTGTTGATGAATGTTATAGGTAAGAAACTCAAGGCTCAGAGTCTCAGGGCCCAACAACGTTTTGGTTCCATTATGTCAAATCTTGAGGAGACTATCGGAGGTCTCCGTGTCATCAAGGCTTTCAATGCGGAAAGACTGATGGAGCGTAATTTCTCTGAAGAGACAAGAGATTTGTGCCACATACATAATGTAATGGGACGCCGATATGCTTTGGCACATCCGGTAAGTGAGTTTCTTGGTACCGTTGCAGTGGCGGCAATCCTATGGTTCGGAGGATTTCTTATAGTTTCAGGGAAGACATCGCTGGATGCCTCGAGTTTTATTTATTTTCTTATTCTGTTTTATAATCTTATCAGTCCGGCCAAAGAGCTCGCTAAAACTTCATATACCATACAGAAGGGTCTTGCGGCCATGGCGCGTATAGATATGATTCTCAATGCGGAAAATACAATTATAGATCCTGAGAATCCGGAGCATCTTCCTGAAAAAACTAAACTTAGCACCATAGAATACCGCAATGTGTATTTCAGTTATAACGGAGAGAAAGATGTGCTCCGGGACATTAATCTGAAAATAGAACCGGGGACAACAGTGGCCATCGTCGGACAGTCCGGATCTGGCAAATCCACACTTGCGGATCTTGTGCCACGTTTCTGGGATGTGTGTTCCGGGGAGGTCTGTGTCGACGGTATAAATGTCAAAAATCTGACTGTTCATGAGCTCCGTTCCATAATGGGTATGGTGAATCAGGAGGCGATATTGTTTAATGACACAATATACAATAATATTGTGTTCGGAATGAAGAATGTGACTCCCGAAGAAGTAGAAAGAGCGGCAAGAGTAGCGAACGCGCATGATTTTATAATGGAGACGGAAGAGGGGTATCAGACCAAGGTGGGCGATCGTGGATGTCGGCTTTCCGGAGGACAACGCCAGAGGATCAGTATTGCAAGAGCTGTGCTGCGTAATCCGTCAATACTGATTCTTGATGAGGCAACATCTGCGCTCGATACAGAGAGTGAACGTCTTGTGCAGGATGCTCTCGAAAGATTGATGAAGGATCGGACCACTATTGTCATCGCACACAGATTGTCCACAATTGTCAATGCCGACAAGATCTGTGTGATGCACGAAGGACGGATTGTTGAAACCGGTACACACCAGGAACTGATTGGTCTGAATGGAATATATAGTCGGCTTGTGGATATGCAGCAGGTGTGATAATTGGAATTTTAACTAATATACGCAATATACTTATGTCTGAAAATAAGATAAATGATTTCGACGAGGAGTCTCGTGATGAAGATATGAGAAATGATGGTCAGGAGTCGCTTGAAAAGGAATGGGCTGATGCCCTCCATTTCGATAAATGGCCGCCGGATCCGGAAGAGCAACCTGTACCGCCAAGTATTCCTCCGGAAGCATTGTCTCAAAGTTCTGTCCCAGAGCCACCAGCCATGCCTGAATCGTGTCAACCGGTTGCACCGGCTCCGTTCGGAGGCAACAACGGTCTGCCGGATGGATTGGCAAACCCTACCGAGTCCCAGCCTGCGATGCCGTCCACATATTTGGTTTGGAGCGTGATTGCCACAGTGTTGTGCTGTATGGTTCCGGGTATTGTGGCAATAGTCTACAGTACTAAAGTCAGCTCACGATATTTTGCGCGCGACTATGAAGGTTCCAAGAAAGCTTCGGAGATGGCCCAATATTGGATTATCGGTTCAATTGTACTCGGTCTGGTGCTTAACACCATCTATTTTCCGTTAATGCTTGTTTCCGGATTTTGAGGCGTAGGATAAAATACGTTGTTTTTGCCGGCATTTTTGTCGGAATAGTTGTCTTCTATTATCTATTCAATCCGGCGGAATTTAAGTTTATACCCAAATGTATGTTTCATGAACTTACGGGTTGGGATTGTCCGGGTTGTGGGAGTCAACGTATGCTCCATGCTCTTCTGCATGGGAATATAGCGGAGGCATGGCATCATAACGCGCTGTTTGTCGCGTTGATTCCTATCCTTATACCTATGGTCTACCTCGAGTTTCGGAAAGGTGCCTATCCGAAAGCTTATGCCAGGATGAATTCTGTTCCGGTTATATTGACAATAGCATTCGCGATAATAACATGGGGCATAGTCCGCAATATAATATGATATGATTGAAAGGAGACCATTGTTTATCATAGGTTATATGGCTTGTGGCAAAACCACATTCGGCAGGGCGCTTGCCCGTAAGCTGAATATGCAGTTTATAGACCTTGATTTCTATATAGAGCAACGGTTCAGGAAAAGGATTCCGGAAATCTTTGCGGAACGCGGTGAAGAGGGTTTCAGGAAAATAGAACGGAATCTGCTCCGTGAAGTAGGAGAATTTGAGAATGTAGTGATATCCTGTGGTGGAGGAACCCCGTGCTTTTTCGATAATATGGATTATATGTCAGATCATGGGAAGACAATCTGGCTTCAGGCATCAGAGAATAGAATAACGGAGCGGTTGCTTGCAAACAGTGAAAACCGTCCGTTGATGAAAGGGAAAAGTAAGGAGGAGATTGAAAAGACGGTGGCAGAAGGATTGGCTTCCCGTAAGCCGTTTTATTCCAGAGCGGAGATTCATTTCTGTGGAGAATACCTCGAAGACCGTCGCCAGATTGACACTACTGTGGAAACATTTCTCCGCACCGGAAATATCTGTCTTGATTAGAATCGAAGAGTTCGCGACTTGGGGACAAGTGGCAGTCCCGGCACTGGCGGGTAAAGGAGCATAATTAGTGATGATAGGTTTATGAGGA
>CAQFOZ010000076.1 GCA_948788915.1 uncultured Muribaculaceae bacterium
ACCTTGCCGCAGTTTTCACATTTCCGTTGGGTTCTCATACACGCATATTTTTGTCATTCTACAATCAAATCCGTGTATTCCCGCCGCCTGTAAACCGAAGTCAACCGTTGACAACCGATGTCAACTCCGCCATATGAAATGACGCTTTCAGAGTCCGCTCATCTGTCACTGTAAACGGGCGTCAACCATCGTAAACCGATGTAAACTATCCCCTATAAAATGACAAAAGCGGAAAGCTCCAGCTTCTCCGCGGTAGAAATACGTTGCAAAAATATGCCTAAAAACGGGCATCTCCAAATACGATCCGTCAAAGTGTTAAAATCAGCAATATTCTAATAATCAACGATATTATGCCTATTGTTCCGTGTTGTTCATAGTCTTTCCCTATCCTCTAATTACAGTAACCGAATGCGTAATCGCCAATAGTAGTCACGGAGTTGGGGATATCAACACTGGTAAGAGCCTTACAAAGATAGAATGCACGATCGCCAATAGTAGTCACGGAGTAACTTTTTGACTCATAAATAGTATTTGGATATATAGTCAGATGTCCTTTCCCTGAAATAGGGCAATAGTCTACTATCGCCACAGTTCTGTCTATTTCCGAGATGATATTATAACAAAAAGCATCATCTGTGAAATCGTATCCGTATGCTTGGGATGTGGTAGCGGATGCCATCCCTAAAGTTGACATCAGCATTAAGAATTTTAATTTGATTGTTTTCATTTTGCTTGGGGTGTTAATGTGATAATTCTTAACTTTTTAATCTCTGGCAACTCAGTAACAACTTCTATTCCGGTCAATATTGGAGCATTATTAGGATAAGGTTGAATAATAGCTCGTCCAGCAAATATATAAGGCAAGTTCGGAACCGTTACGGTGTGCCGTTCATCTGTACTGGTCACCCTTGCTGTACCGCTGAAACTCCATTTCAGATCTTTTTCCTCAATCAAACTGTCCTGGCTGATTTTAACATCGTTAATCCCTTTGAATATAAAATCAGGATCATCAGGGAGAACAACCAAATTACCGTCCCTCCAATACTTCTCGATAAAATTCTCGAGACATTCAATTACGTCTTGTTTTCTCATTACACAAGAGTCCCACGTTGTCGACAAAATCCCCTCTCAACAAATAGTGATACAATAAAAAAGGTGTGAGGATTGTATCTTGTCTTATCTCACACTTCAGGTCTTGGCGTACCTTTATCTACAAGATAAGACTGACAGCCCCACACCAGTCGCATATACGGAAGCCTTCCCAGGCAAAGGTATAGCAATCGATGTAGGTGTCATTGTCTTCTTATCTTCGTAGATAATACAAACCGCCAAGTTTGAAGTGTGAAGATAAAATTTCAATAACACCTTTTCGGCAGAATTTTCTGCCATCAATGAAAAGTAGAATTTATGGGACTGTCTCTACAGTCTACCGTTAAATTCAAATGCAAATTTATTAATTAAATTTTTAATTTTCAAATCTTACGGTTTATTGATAATCTGTATTGGAAATCTGTGATATCATAGTGATGTTTGAATTGGTAGATGTGATGATTACTGCAGATAGGGTTGTTTTATTTTTTTTCAATCTGACTTTTGCAGATAAGTTTAGATAACTTCATTATAATTTCATTAATTTTGTGTAGTAAATGAAATTGTATTATGGCGTCAGCGAAACGAGTTGTCTTTCTGGACTATTTGCGGGTGATAGCGTGCTTTATGGTTATCATTGTGCACGTGTGCGAGTGTTATTATTGCGGAGCGGAGGGGGTGCTTATCGCAACTGAATCGGACAGATTGTGGGTAACTCTTATCGACAGTCTGTTGCGTCCGGCGGTTCCGTTGTTTGTGATGGCTTCGTCGTATCTTCTTTTACCTTTGTCTTACAGCACATCGGTTTTCTTTAAAAAAAGGTTTGTACGTGTGTTCATACCGTTCCTTTTCTGGATTCTGATGTATGCCATAGTTCCCCCTTTGATGGAAGATGGGAAAGGGATGGATGCAGTGTGGGCAAATATCGGACATATCCTTTATAATTTTACAGACAATGCCGGACATCTATGGTTTATTTATATGCTCATCGGTGTCTATTGCCTTATGCCCATAATCTCACCATGGCTAAAAGAGATCGGGAAAAAAGGTGAACTGATTTTTCTCGCGATATGGTTTCTTACCACTTTCCACCATTATGCGAAGTCTTGTTTAGGGGGGATATGGGGAGAATGCATTTGGAATGAGTTTCATGCGCTTTATTATTATTCAGGATTCATAGGTTATGTTGTGCTTGCTCATTTTGTCCGCACGCATATCCGTTGGTCTCTGAGAAAATCATTGCTGATAGGAATCCCTTGCATCCTTTTGGGATATGCAGTTACAGCCGGATTCTTCTATTCCAACAGCCTTGTAACGACAGATTATTATATTGTTGAGCTCAGCTGGCGGTTCTGTACGTTTAATGTCGCTTTGATGACGTTTGGAATGTTTGTGATCCTGAGGCATCTGGATTGTACAAATCCGGTTATATACAAACCTGTGTCAAAAATATCCTCACTGAGTTATGGAATATATTTGATGCATATCTTTGTGCTTACATTTATGTTCGGTCTGTTGGGCAGCCATTTTTCTACACCTGCTGCCATACTTGTTGTAGGTTTGTCTACTTTTGCCGGTTGTTGTCTTATAACATGGCTGTTATCCAAGATTCCCGGGCATAAATATATTATAGGGTAAAAGACGATGGGTATGCAGTTGTCTAAGAATAAAATAAGTCAATATTCCGGGTTGGGTCTGGGTAAGATGCGTTCCAAAACGGGGCTGTTTGCAGTTGAAGGGTGGAAAAGTGTCTCAGATTCATTAAATTTTTTTGAGCTTGAGGCTTTTATAATGCGCTCCGGTTCGGATGTGTTTGATCTGCATCCTGAATTGAAGTCGGCTTTAGCCTATGAAAAAACATATGAGGTGAGTGCTTCCGATATGAAAAGAATGTCGTCGTTGGCAACTCCCTCTGATGTAATGGCGGTTTTCAGGCTACCGTACAAAGATGATGATGACCTTAAAGCAGAGGCGGACAAACTGTATCTGATGCTTGACGGCGTGAGGGATCCCGGAAACATGGGTACGATAGTGAGGACTGCGCACTGGTTTGGCATTACAAAGATTTTTGCATCAGAAGATTGTGTGGATATATACAATCCTAAGACGATACAGTCTACGATGGGATCTTTGGGACGGGTTAAAGTAGTGTATTGCAATTTGAAAGAGGTAATACATGCGAATCCGCATATACCGGTTTACGGCACACTGCTTGATGGCGAAAATATATATGAATCCTCATTGTCAGAGACAGGATTTATTGTCATGGGAAATGAGGGAAAAGGAATATCACCGGAAATAAGGGAATTGATAAATCACAGGTTGCTAATTCCACCGTTCGACAGCGACAATCATTCGGAATCTCTGAATGTTGGAATCGCCACTGGCGTTATATTGGCTCTGTTCCGCAAAGCCGGTTACATTTCATGATAACGGTGGAAGAAAGGCATCCGGAATGTGCCGGATTTCATAATGCTCAGGTGTGCCGGTAATTGTTATTATATCAAGGCGGTATTCGTATGGATGCTTAAGTCCCCGCAGATAAATATCTCCACCCTTCACAATTTTTCTCATTTTCTTTTCATCTATAGCCTCGGCAGGAAGCATATAATCACCTTTGCGGGCCTTGACTTCCACAAAGATGATTA
This sequence comes from uncultured Muribaculaceae bacterium, assembly GCA_948788915.1. Taxonomy (GTDB): domain Bacteria; phylum Bacteroidota; class Bacteroidia; order Bacteroidales; family Muribaculaceae; genus Lepagella. The sequence goes on from CAQFOZ010000076.1 coordinate 3,738, forward strand.
TATTTCCCTTTTCGGCTATAATGTCAATTTCAATTGTGTTGCCTACGCGCCAATTTGTTTCGCGAACAGTATATCCATGAGTTATAAGATAATCACAGGCAATCTTTTCAGCCTGTTTGCCCCATTCTCTATTACTTTCTCCGGATTTGCTATTCATTGACAAATTTCTTTAGACGCTCATTAATAAGCTTTGAAAGACATATCCAGACCTTTTACGGAGTGGGTGAGTGCTCCAACGGATATGAAGTCAACTCCTGCCTCTCCATATGCACGCAGATTTTCTATGGTTATGCCTCCGGAAGATTCTGTCTCAACTTTTCCGTTGACAAGTTCAACAGCTTCTTTAGTAAGCTCGGGAGTAAAGTTGTCAAACATGATACGGTCTACCCCTCCATGTTTAAGCACGCGACGGATATCGTCAAGACTCCTTACTTCAACTTCAACTTTCAGTTCCTTGCCGTTTGCCTTGCAATAGTCATCCGCCCTCTGGATAGCTTTCTCTATACTTCCTGCAAAATCAATATGATTATCCTTTATCAGAATCATATCGAACAAGCCTATACGGTGATTCGTACCGCCTCCGATCTTAACAGCTTCTTTCTCCAGCATCCGCATTCCGGGTGTTGTCTTGCGTGTGTCAAGAACGCGGGTATGCAGACCCTTGAGTTCATCCTGGTATTTGCGGGTCATTGTCGCAACACCACTCATGCGTTGCATTATATTAAGCATCGTCCGTTCTGCGATAAGTAATGCCCTTACAGGCCCCTCGGCCGTAAAAGCGACATCTCCCTTCTTTACTTCCGCTCCATCCTTTATAAATACTGTCATTTTTATGGAGGGATCTACCTTATGAAGCACTTTTTCGGCAACCTCAACACCTGCAAGTATACCGTTTTCTTTGATAATAAGGCGAGAACGCCCCATCGCATCCGCCGGTATGGTGGAAAGGGTAGTGTGATCACCGTCGCCTATATCTTCTGCAAAAGCAAGGTTCAACAGATCTTCTATTAATTCATCTCTTGTTTTCATGTTCTTATACAAATTTTACTACTTTTTTATTCGTGATGGTATTGTTCTCCCCTGAGAATTGTCATGGCGCGATATATCTGTTCCACAAAAAAAAGACGTACCATCTCATGGTTGAAAGTCATTTTTGACAATGATAGTTGTGAATCGGCACGCTCATACATTTCCCGTGAGAATCCAAATGGTCCCCCGACAACAAATATAATTTTTTTTCTTCCCGCAAGCATTCCTTTCTCAATAAAAGATGAAAATTCCACAGAAGAATATTGCTTTCCTCTTTCATCAAGAAGCACTACATAATCGCCCGGTTGAATCATTGAGATGATTTTTTGACCTTCCGCAATTTTTTGCTGTTCTTTGTCCAGTTTGGATAAATTCTTCAGGTCAGGGACTGTAATGATGGAAAAGGGGATATAATGTGATAGCCGTCTGGTATATTCGGCTATCCCTTCCTGGATGAATCTTATGTTGGTTTTACCCACCGTGATGAGTTCAATATTCATTTTTCTTTCTTGTCTTTTAATTCAGAGTTCTTCCGATTAAGTGGATTATATATGAATTTCAGGTGAAATGCCAAAGATCCCATAATCAGCAGAACCATTATTGAAAGGTATAACAATGAAAAATTTCTAAGACCCTTTTGTGAATCGAATGCGAAACTCATAGGATCACCGGATGTTTCCGGTGACAGAAAATCATCAACATTTATTGCCTGAAGAGAACTTTTCCATTTGATGACGGAATCTTCAAGGTATACAACCGCAGGGTTTCCTCGTGCAAGTTCTTTTATATCGGTGTCGTCTGCCATGTATATCGGATATTCGGGCATGGACAGATCTTTCCATGTTTCAATATCTTTATCAGAGCCAGACACGATAGCCATCATCTCAATGTTGTGCTTCTCTGTCCAGTCATATAGAGAATTGATTCTCCATGTCTCGGCTATGGAAACCTCGTCCAGTTCCGGCATCAGCAGAAGGATGGTTCTCCTTATTGCCGAAGAGTCGCTGTCACCATTTCCAAAGACCGCTTCCGTTACGTCCTCTCCCTTGTCCCAGACATGTATTCCTCTTTCGGAATCTTTATGGGAAACGCTCTTTATTTCTTTACGGTCCACAAATTCCCAGCCGTCACTTTCGTCCGGCAGACTGTCGACAGGAAAATCTTTTTGGATGTTTCCCTTTTTATACGTAAACAGATACTCCGGTTCTTCTGTATCATATGATTCAGCGACTATAGATGTGCCTGTCTTGTATTGTCTGAAATCAAGTAATGGTTGATACAGATATCCAGCAAATTCAATACCTCCGGTATATCCCAATGTGGCTATTACCGCTATCCATTGCAATGACGGAGATATCAACGGTTTATTACGGGTATTGAACTTTAGAAGCCATACAATGCCGGCTGTCAGAGCTACATTTTTCCAGAAGGTACCCCAATTTGACAATTTAATTGCGTCTCCGAAACATCCGCAGTCGTCTACTGGATTGAATAGAGCTATCCAAAGCGTAAGAGGCAACATCGCACACATAAAGAGGAGTCCGAGTATTGTCCCTCCTCTCCTGAAACATCCGCAAAAGATAAAAATGCCAAGAATGAATTCAAAAGCACACAACAGGAAAGCTCCGACAACTATTATACCGGGTGCCATGGATAATCCCATTGCACCAAGATAGTCTGTCATTTTATAGACTGTGCCCCATGGATCAATCGCTTTGACAAAACCGGAGAAAATGAACACTCCTCCGATAAGAAAGCGCAGAAGCCAGGTCACCGCCGATATTATTTGCTGATGGACCTTAGGCGAAACGAATTTTGATAAGTGCAAAAATGGCATAGTTTATCATATCCATATAGTTGGCGTCGATCCCCTCGCTGATAAGAGTCTTGCCGTTATGATCCTCAATCTCTTTGGTGCGCATTAGTTTCTGAAGAATGATATCGGTGAATGAACTTACTCTCATCTCGCGCCATGCCTCGTCGTAATCATGATTTTTGTTCTTCATCAGAGCTGTGGCTTCATCAATCATTTTGTCGTAGAGGTCAAGAGCTTCTTCTGCCGGAATTGGGTCTCCATATCCGAGTTGCAGTTGAATAAGGGCTATGGCACAATAATTCACAATGCCTATAAATTCAGGCTCAATACCTTCGTTTACAGCTGCGGCTTCTGTCCCTTTTTGTTCGAGAGTGCGTATGCGTCTGGCCTTGATAAATATCTGGTCTGTCAGACTTGCGGGACGCATGATGCGCCATGACGTGCCGTAGTCTTTAAGTTTTTTCTCATATATGTCGCGGCAGATACTTTTTATGGCCGCAAACTCTTCAGATGTATTATGTGAAGTCATAAGTAATTAGAGGGTGTATTCTTTAACATGAATTTAATCTTATAGAGTGTTTGCTAAATTCTATTGACACATATAAAGGATCTTTTTGGCTAATTTCTCTTTATCTGAACCAATGTTAAAAGTAGACACACTCTTAGAAAAAGTCCTATATTTCGCGAAAATACAAAAAAAATACGAGATTCCTTTTTGCGGGTTATAAATATTTCGTATTTTTGAATAGCATATGAAGTCAAGATGATTTCAGTAACAAATACAGCAGATACGCTATGCAATGTAGCAGAATAAGATTTTTGGCAGAATGGGAGGAGTGTGCCACAGTATTGCTGGCATTGCCGGCTTCTCATACAGATTGGAATTACATACTCCCTGAGGCACGGGAACAGTATAGAATAATTATCGAGGCATTAACCGGAAATGGTGTTAAGTGTATTCTTCTCACCCCAGATGCAGAGGATGCAAGATCGCTTCTTGAAAATGCGGATTTAAATTTGATTACATTCGTAGAGTGTGATTATAATGACACGTGGACCCGTGACTATGGTCCTTTGTCTGTGATTAAAGGAGAACGGAGGCGGGCTCTTGACTTCGGGTTTAACGGGTGGGGGCTGAAATTTGCATCAGACAGGGACAATCTTGTGAATCTTAATCTTGCAAAGAAACTGATTCTTATGCCCGATTCTTATAGAAATGAAAGAGATTTTACGTTAGAGGGCGGCTCTATTGATACAGATGGTGACGGTACTGTTCTGACAACAACGCGGTGTCTGTGTTCACCAAACAGGAATGGTGGAAAGTCCAAGGCCGAGCTGAACAGAATGCTTGCCGACAGGCTTGGCGTTGATCATGTATTGTGGCTGGATTATGGAGCTTTGGCCGGAGACGATACTGATTCGCATATAGATACATTGTGTCGTATGGCTCCCGGAAATACTATTATTTTCACAGGATGCCGCAATGTGGATGATGTTCATTTTGAAGAATTGCTGAAGATGAGGGCGCAACTTACTCTGTTCCGCAACAAAGAGGGAGAACCATACAATCTTGTAGAACTTCCTTTGCCCGATCCTGTTTATGATGAGGATGGAACACGGTTGCCGGCTTCTTATGCGAATTATCTTGTAACTCCCGATACAATATTTGTTCCCGTATATGCCCAGCCCGAAAATGACAGGCTTGCATGCAACACATTGCGTATAGCATTCCCGGAACATAAGATTGTACCGGTGGAGTGTCTGACACTTATAAAGCAACATGGATCTTTACACTGCGCGACCATGCAGTTGCCGGAAGGTGTTGCGGTGAATTGAATTAATGAGTTCTTAAGAATCTGTTTAAAACTTCAATAGGATATGATAAAAACAGGAATTGTGCAGCATTCATTCAGTGATGACATGGATGTGAATCGTGCAAGGAATCTTACAGCCATCGAAAATCTTGCTTCTGAGGGAGCAAATCTTATTGTGTTGTCTGAATTGCATGACTCTCTTTATTTCTGCCAGACGGAAAATGTAGATAATTTTGATCTTGCCCAGACATTGCCTGGAGAGTTTACAGATTTCTATGGTTCGGCTGCGGCTGCGAATAATGTAGTAATTGTAACCAGTACTTTCGAAAGGCGGGCACCAGGCCTTTATCACAACACTTCAATTGTCTTTGAGA
>CAQFOZ010000077.1 GCA_948788915.1 uncultured Muribaculaceae bacterium
GCGGAGCAAGCGGGATTCGAACCCGCGGTACGCTTTTGGCGCACACACGCTTTCCAGGCGTGCCTCTTCAGCCACTCGAGCATCGCTCCTTGATGTGCCGTCATACAGGATATACGGTTTTTACTCCATAATTCCCGATTTGCACCGCGAAGTTAATGCTTTTCGAGTGATTTCACAATATCTTTGGCACTTTTTTATTAATTTTGTTGAAAATTCATAATTATGAGAACTGTACTTTTCTCTTTATCAATAGTTCTGTCTATTACCCTGCTGAGTTGCAGGGGTGGAAAGACAAATAAAGCGGATGCTTTTCCTGAGAATTTCAACCAACTGACGGATACTGCGAAAGTATCTTATGTTATGAAAAATGCAACTCCAGATTCCGTGGCAAGATTTATCTGCCGTGCCTCTTTAGGGCAAATAAAGGATGCGAAAATCGAAAGTATCGGAATTGCTACCAATTACGCTTATGAGAAGTATGCGGGAGATAATCTGGATCTTTTTGGCAATACATACGACAGTTATATCGCCAATCTCCCTTTGGCCGACAAGATGCGTATATACGCACTCGCCGGAACCGAAGACCCACAGGGGCTCGGCCTTCAACTCGGTCTCGAGTATCTGCAGTCTATCCGCGAGAACAATCTTAAACCGGAGGATGTTGAAAAAGAATTACAGGCATTCAAAAAGGCTTGTGAAAACGATCCGGAGACATATCAGCGTTTCCTTGTGGGATTCAAAACCGTGCTCAAGGCAGACAAGAACAACGATATGCCTGCGGGTATTTACGACAGATTCATTAACTATCAGTAAGCTTCACGATTATGAAAAGCTTTTCAGACTACAGTGCCTTGGTTGACAAGGCAATCAAAGATATAAATTATCCGGACGGAGAACTGGCTTCTCTTTACGAACCCATACAATACGCCATGTCGGCCGGAGGCAAACGGCTCAGACCCGGATTGATGCTCATGTCTTGCGAAGCATTTGGAGGTGATGCATCGGCGGCAATGGATGCGGCATGCGGCATAGAAATGTTCCATAATTTTACGCTTCTACATGATGATGTGATGGACAATTCCGATACCCGCCGGGGACGTCCCTCCGTTCACGCAAAATGGAATACAAACTCCGCCATTCTTTCCGGTGATACCATGCTGACACTTGCCACCAGACTTATTTCAAAAGTACCGGACAGCAGGCTACGCCTGATACTGGATATTTTCAACAACATGGCCATACGGGTATATGAAGGCCAGGCGATGGATATGGATTTCGAGAAACGCGATGATATCACAAAGGAGGATTATATCCGCATGATCATGGACAAGACCGGGGCTTTGATAGGAGCCGCAGCCCAGATCGGAGCTTTGATAGGCGGTGCTTCCGAGAAAGAGGCACAGGAGATGTATGAATATGGCATGATGCTGGGAATCGCGTTCCAGATACAGGATGACTGGCTGGATGTCTACGGTGATGCCTACACATTCGGGAAACCGATAGGTGGTGATATCAATAACAATAAAAAGACTTATCTGCTACTTAGCGCAATGGAGTGCGACCCGGCTCAGCGCAAAGCGCTTGTCGATGCCATGGCTCTGGCACCGGGAGAAACAAAAGTACGAATTGTGACCAACATTTATGACCGGCTTAAGATCTCGGAAATCAGCCGAAAAGCAGTCGGACACTATTCCGCACTTGCCACGGCTGCATTGAAAAGAGCCGGTATTCCGGAAGAAAATAAGGAACTGTTCCGCAAACTTACTGACAAACTTACAGGACGCAAGATATGACCGACACTCACACCCACCTTTACATGGAGGATTTTGACGGTGAAAAGGAGGATGCCGTACGCCGAGCCATCGATGCCGGTGTAGGAATGATGATATTCCCTGCTGTCTCGCATGAATCAAACAGAGATATGATTTCTCTGGCCGAAAAATTCCCACAAAACACCCGCTTTTGCGTAGGTCTGCATCCTACTGAACTCGGAGAAGCGTGGCGTTCGGATCTTGACTGCATTGAAATGATGCTTAATGACCCAAGGGTGGTGGCAATTGGAGAGACCGGCATTGATTTGCATTGGGACAAAAGTAACCTAAAATCCCAGCAGGAGGCTTTTGCCAGACAGCTTACCTGGGCGGCAGATCACAACCTTCCTTTGATAATACACTGTCGCGACGGAGTGGAGGAGACTCTGGAAGTTATCGGCAAATTTAACGGCAAACTGCCTGTAATGATCTTTCATAGCTTCACATCAGGAATCAGCGATGTAAGAAGAATACGGGAAGTATGCGATCCTTATTTCGGAATAAACGGAGTGGTAACCTTCAAGAATGCAGAATCCCTGCGCGAGGCTCTGCCGGAAATAGGGATAGAGCGGATTGTCCTCGAAACAGACGCCCCCTACCTCTCCCCTGTCCCCTACCGAGGAACAAGAAACGAAAGCAGACATATTCCCATCATATGCAACAAAGTGGCGGAAGTATTAGGCATATCCACAGAGGAGGCAGAACACATCACAGACCGCAATGCAGCAATGATTTTTGGTTTTAAAATTTAAAGGAACGGAGTTTATCCTCCTAACAAATACAAATGTAATAGATTTTGTTTACTTTACCCCTACAACAGCCTGTTGCCATCTTTTTGTTGGTACTGGTTCTGATACTACTCGGACCGTTTTTGTTCCGTCGTCTCAGGATTCCGTCGGTTGTGGGCATGATTATAGCCGGAATAGTTGTCGGTCCCTACGGACTCAATCTTCTTGAACGGGACGCAAGTTTCCGGATTTTCGGAGAAGTAGGCATTCTATATATAATGTTCCAGGCGGCGGTAGAGATCGACATGTTTCACATGCGCCAGAATCTGAAAAAGGGTTTTGTATTCGGTTTGCTGTCATTCATAATTCCTATGGCTGCAGGAATATTCGGATCCAGATATGCATTAGGCACAGCATGGGACACATCCATCCTTATTGCTACTATGTATGCCTCCCATACTCTTATATCCTACCCGATTGTAAGCCGGTTCGGGCTCTCTGGCAACAAAGGCGTAACGATTGCCGTATGTGGCACTATCATAGCTGTACTTCTTGCCCTTATAGCGCTCGCCCAGGTAGTGGCATTGCGGATATCAGGAGCATTTGACTGGAGAAGTGTGCTGAATCTGGTAGTGATGATGGCTGTCTACATGGCAGGAGTAGGTTATTGCTTCCCCTGGCTGACACGGAGAGTGTTCAGCATGAACAACGACCCAATCACACAGTTCATTTTCATTCTGGCACTTGTATTCATTGCCTCGCTGCTTGCCCAGCTCATCGGTCTTGAAGCTATCCTCGGTGCGTTTTATGCCGGGCTGGTTCTCAACAAAATGATTCCGGCAAGATCCGGGCTGATGAAGAATCTCCGTTTTGTAGGCGATGCCATATTTATTCCATATTTCCTTATTGGTGTCGGTATGCTGATAAACGTAAGTGTGATTTTCCGTGGTTTTAACGTGGCTTGGATAACACTTAATATGGTAGTTATAGCCCTCTCCTCAAAATGGCTGGCAGCCTTTATCACCGGCAAGATATTCGGTCTCGGACGCGATGACTGCAACCTTATGTTTGGTCTGACTTCCGGCAAAGCAGCCGCTACAATCGCGGCTACAATGATCGGATTCAAATATGGGCTTGTCTCGGAAGACATAATGAACGGAGCGGTGATTATGATACTGATATGTTGTATAATATCATCTGTTGTAACAGCGCGTGCTGCCCGTAAAATCAGAATTCGGATCACAGCCGAAAGTCTGAGCAACGACGAGCTAACCCCTGGAGAATACGCAAGACAGCTTGTTGCGGTTGCAAATCCCGTAACCTCGGAAGGTCTGATGCGCATGGCTCTCTTCATGCGCGCACCGAGCAACCCGAATCCTGTTGTCACACTGTTCATACGCAATAACGACGACACCGCCATTGCACAGATGGGACGTGCGGCAATGCAGTCGGCGATATCAGTGGCAGAATCGATGGAGATTCCGCTTAAAGAGATTGAAAGATACGACATAAACGTTGTCTCAGGACTAATTAATGTAAGCAAAGAGGAGAAGTCTACGGAAATACTTATAGGTCTGCACAGAAAAGCAAACATAGTAGACTCTTTTTTCGGTGCAATGATAGAACAGCTTCTTAATTCGACCAATAAGATGGTGCTTCTGTCAAGATGTTTCATTCCCGTAGACACTATCAACAGAATTGTGATAATAGTACCGGAGAACGCTGAATATGAGACCGGTTTTAAACTCTGGCTGATGCGTATTGCCAATCTGGGGGCACAAGTATCGGCAAGATTGCTTTTTGTGTCACGCAAAAACACGTCGGAGATAATCAACAACACCATAAACGAGGAGAAATATGCCGTAAGACACGATTACCGTCTTATAGACTCGTGGGATGAGTTTATACTTCTCTCGGGGGAAGTGGAAGAAGAGGATCTTCTTGTCGTGATCGGTGCCAGAAAAGATTCCATATCTTACTCCTCAGATCTTGAGAACATGCCGGGATATCTTGGCAGACATTTCAAACGCCATAATCTTCTGATGATTTATCCAAGACAATACTAATCAAATATATAAGTTATATATAAGTTAGCAACAAGAAGTAAATGATAAAGAATATCTTATTTGACATGGGTGGTGTGATCTTCCGACAGACCACCGAAAAAGCCTTTAGTCTTTTTCAGGAAGCGGGCATAGATCCTGACAAATACATGGGGCGACATGGTCAACGCGATTTTTTTCTCGACCTTGAAATGGGACGCATAGACAAAAATGAGTTCTGTCGCAGAATGTCAGAGGCCACAGGCAGAGAAGTCAGCTTACAGGAAGCATCAGAGTGCTGGCAAGGCTTTTACGGCGGAGTGAAACCGGAAATACTGAAAGCTCTGACAGAACTGAGAAAGCATTACTATCTCGGGCTTCTTTCCAACACAAACCCGTTTATGATGGATCTGACAAATTCTCCGGATTTCAGTGAGGCCCGATTACCTATATCAAGCTATTTCGACAGGATGTTCCTTAGCTACGAGATGAAAGAATACAAGCCCGATACAGCCATATTCCGCAAAGCTCTTGAACAGGATGGGCTGAAACCTGAAGAAACTTTGTTTGTAGATGACAGCATGTCGAACATAGAAGGGGCAGCCAAAGCGGGACTGAAAACCCTGTTTGTGACTACTAACGAAGACTGGCGACAACCACTTGAAGAGTATCTGCACAATTCATAACCGCCCGCTCAATCATTCTTATAAAGTGAAATACTTTGGATCTGAGAAACTGTTCAAATGTATCCAAATAAACAAAAGCCGGCTCAACGCCGGCTTCTGCATTTCATGACAAAGATATCTATATATTAGTAAAGTTTGTAGTAAAATTAATAGCATTAGGATTCACCCGCGACAATCAGTCGTTATGGGGAAGCAGGTGTTCATATGTGAAATCTTCCCATGGAAGATCTGCGTCAGCTTTGCCTTTGTCAAGAATGTCGACAATGTGCATAAGCAAGGGGAAGTCCTTAAGGTCAACAAGACCGAGCTCTGCCTTACGGCGTATAGCCTGACCCATGATACGTGTTATTACAAGGCTTTCAAGTGTAATGCCAGCAAGAGCTTCTGTAACCTGATCGTAATCAAGACCCTGACCCATCAGCACACCACAACGGCGTGTGCGTCCGCTGAAGATTGTAACATAAAGGTCACCAAGACCGATGCACTCGCTCTCGAATGTACCACCTTGCAATTGCATAAGTGCGTGTGTCTCGCGCACAGCTTGCGTGAACGTGCCCGCCTGTGAATTATAATGCTGCGGCTCGTCCTCACCGTGCCAACGTGTGTTAAGACCTACAGCAAGTGTAACAGCCATGGCGAAAGCGTTCTTCAAAGCAACTGCACTTTCAAGACCTATAACGTCGTTTGTCAGCGAGATATGATAATACGGACGTTCCATAGCTTTCTTCATCATGCGGAGAGCCTTGTTGTCTTTTCCGCAGAAGCCCACTTCTGTAGGATCTTTGAAAACAAGCTCATATGATGTGCACGGACCGCCTACAGCGCAAACATCGCGTACTATACCACGCTTTGCAAGCTCACTGATCCAGTACCCCGGATATGAAAGCAATGAACCGTCCTCTGTGGCACGCAGTCCTTTGGTAACAGAGAGAACAGGCATGGCCGGATCCAGTTTTGTAAGAATTTCTTCCAGGAACCAATCAACGCCAAAGCTTGAAACTCCGCCAATTACAAAATCAGAGCCCTTTACCACTTCTTCCCAGTCTTTGAAGTAATGGAAATGCACATTCTCCGGGAAAGGACGACAGAATTTCTCATGCTTACCGTTCTTTATATAGCCGTCTATTATCTCATCGTCAAGACATGTACCTACAATATGAACATCATTCCCATTTTCTGCTGCCGGAAAAGCGAGAGCTGATCCCATCATGCCGGCTCCAATAATTGTAATCTTCATAATATTTATTTGTTGTTTGTATTATTTATTTGCGTGCACGTGCACATCGACACCACAAAGTTATAACAGTTTTTTTAATTTTCAAAAAATTTTTGTTATTTTGTAAAAAATTATTTCTCAGTCTCTAATTAATGGATCAGTCAGCCGGAAATGCAACAATTTTTGACGTGGCAAAACTTTGTGGTGTCTCAAGAGGCACCGTCGACAGAGTGTTGCACCGTCGTGGAAGAGTATCGCAGGCTACAATCGACAAAGTTGAGAGAGCTATTGAGATTCTCGGATACCGTCCAAATCCTAATGCGTCACTTCTTGCTTCAAGAAAAACTTTTGTTTTCAGCTGCCTTATCCCTACTTTCCAGAAAGGAGAATACTGGGAAAAGATTTATGAAGGGTTTCAGAAAGGGGCTGTGGCAAATCCTTATTTCAATATCGAGCTTGACTTCCACCTATACAACCAGACAGATCTAAATTCATATAAAAAGTGTTGTCGGGATATTCTTGAGGCAAATCCGGCAGGTGTGATAATGAACACTGTGTTCCGCACGGAAACAGCCAAATTTTCGGAAAAACTGGATGCTGCTCAGATTCCCTATGCTTTTGTCGACAACGTATTCGATGAACTGAACTATACCGTATATTATGGTGTGGATCCATATAAAAGCGGGGCTCTTGGCGCATTTCTGCTTACCAACCGCTCAAATCCAAAAGAGATATTGCAGGTACGCCTTATACGAGACCTCGAACACCATGCTGACCCTAACTCCACGCGCCGGCAAGGTTTCATGGATTATATACACCGCACTCTGCCAGAAACCAAAGTACATACTGTATTCGTTCAGCCATCGGATCCGCAACAGACTTATCTTACACTCGACAGGTTCTTTAAGGAAAACCCCAATGTAAAGCACATGGTAATGACGAGTTCCCGAATATACCTGATAGATGAGTTCCTGCAGAACAATCCCGATCCGGAACGTGTGGTGCTGGGTTTTGACAGTCTTGAGGGAAATGTGGCAAGCCTGCGTTCCGGAAATGTAGAATACCTTGTTACCCGACATATTGCAATGCAGTCATATCATGCTTTGGTAGCTTTAGCGGAATTCGTAATACGCAAGGTAACTCCTCAAAAGCGAAAGAACTATCTCCACATGGACATCCTGCACCGCCTGAATCTCGATGACTACGAGTCCTGACAGACCCACATCATAAGCAACAGATAATCTGAACACAATATTACAATACAGAATGAGGCTGTCTAACAACCAAAGTGAAGTGACCCCAAAAAGTTGGACAGATTATTAACTATATTGATTGAGAAAGAGT
>CAQFOZ010000078.1 GCA_948788915.1 uncultured Muribaculaceae bacterium
GATATTCGGAGAGAACGGCACGGGCAAGGAGCATATCGCCCACCATCTGCATGATAAGAGCAAAAGGGCAGGGAAACCGTTTGTGCCTGTGGACTGCGGTTCACTCTCCAAAGACCTTGCGCCCTCGGCATTCTTCGGACATGTCAAAGGCGCGTTTACGGGTGCGGACAGCACAAAGAAAGGATACTTCAATGAGGCAGAGGGTGGCAAATTGTTCTTGGATGAGGTAGGCAATCTCGCATTGGAAACCCAGCAGATGTTACTCCGTGCCATACAGGAACGGAGATACCGCCCTATAGGTGACAAGACGGACAAGAGCTTCAATGTCCGCATCATCGCCGCCACCAACGAGGATCTGGAGAAAGCGGTCATTGAAAAACGTTTCCGACAGGATTTGCTGTACCGTTTGCACGACTTCGAGATAACTGTTCCGCCCTTGCGTGACTGTCAGGAGGACATCATGCCGTTGGCGGAGTTCTTCCGTGAGATTGCCAACAATGAATTGGAATGTAGCGTGACTGGGTTCGATGCGGAAGCCCGTAAGACATTGCTGACCCATCCGTGGCCGGGTAATGTCCGTGAGCTTCGGCAGAAGATAATGGGCGCGGTGTTGCAGGCACAGACGGGAGTTGTCATGAAAGAGCATCTGGAACTTGCCGTAACGAAACCGACCTCACTTGTCAGCTTCGCCTTGCGAAACGATGCGGAGGACAAGGAACGCATCTTACGCGCGTTGAAGCTGGCAAACGGAAACCGCAAGGTTGCCGCCGAATTGCTCGGAATCGGACGTACAACGCTGTATAGCAAGTTGGAAGAGTATGGATTAAAGTATAAATTTCAGCAATCATAGCCCGCAACTTGCCGAAAATAGAAGTAACGGTTAAACCGGATTATTCAGCGAAGATAAAAAACGTCCTGTGATAAAAATCATGGGACATTTTGATGTGTATCCGATTTTTATCCGATTTTTATTGCTACTTTTGTACCAAGACGAGAGACATTGACAGCAACTCACAGCAGAACGTAGAAATAGACAGGGTTGCCAAATCATTACCTCATTTTTACCTTATTCTCAGAACTGCTTGCTAATAAAGTGGTTATAAAAATCTTCCAAAATTACAAAAAATTATTGAAGAGATTTTAACTTTTTACGAAAATTAAAAGAATGTGAAAATATGTTTACTTCATGCCCGGCAGCTATTGTCTGACAGCGGGAAGAAGTCGCTTGACAAGTTCTGAAGACGCGCCATAATCGAGGGCTATTTTCCTGTCAAGCATTGCAGATTCATTTTCAAAATTGATTTTGTGAATCACTCCGCGAAGAAGATAAAGATTTCCGGACCGTGGATACCGTTTAAGAGCCACAAGCAGTTCTTCTTTCGCTTTAGGTACTTCCGAGTTGTTGATCAAAAGTAAGATAAGAAGGAACCGTGCTTCTTCAGTATCTTTTGCCTCTATGGCACGACGAAAATATTTTTCGGCATTCTTCGCATCTCCTCTGGCAGAGGCAATTTTACCTAATCCCGTGTATGCTTCCGGATTGTCTGGGAAATGGTTGCCAAGTGACATGAAATCTTTTTCGGCCTCCGCATATTTGCCTTCATTCATTAGTATATTGGCACGTGTTTGCAACGGCCATTCCTGTACTGAGTCTATTTCAAGAGAACTATTTATATCGCTTAAGGCATTGCCGATATCTTGTCTTGAGATGTGCACATAAGCTCGTTTTGCAAGAATTGAGGCATTTTCAGGATTGGTTGTCAATGCTATGTCAAAGGCCTGTAATGCACCGTCATTATCCCCTTGACGGCTTCTTATGTCTCCGAGGTTTGACCAGAGCAAATAATTGAGTTTATTGGCCGGCATAGACTTCAACGCTTTGATTGTCATCTCCTCCGCTTTGTTCCAAACTTCTCTCTTTATATAATAATCGGCAGAATCTACATATTGTATATATGTCTGTGCCGATACACTTATTTTTACGAAAATGAGCAGAACTGCAGGTATAAGTTTGAATATTCTCATTTTTCGGATGGCAATTGTTTTTCAAGTTTGAATTTTTTTAATGCCTGAGAGAGGAAGTTGAGATATGATGAAATATTTTCATTATATCCGTAAGAACCGGAAACCGGTTTTCCGTCGTTATTTAAAACCACATAATATGGTTGTGCGTTGGAACCGAATTTGCTCCGCTCAAGATAGCTCCATTTCTCACCGACAGTACGCAGAGTCCTTTTCTTTCCTCCCTTCTCTGTAACAACGATAGGGGCAGGCAGAGGTGTTTTATCATCTACCATCAGGGAAACCAGTATGAAGTTTTTATCGATAATATCTTTTACTTCCGGATTTGTCCATACGGCAGCCTCCATTTTACGGCAATTCACGCAACCGAAGCCGGAGAAATCTATAAGCAGAGGCTTGCCGCTTTCTCTTGCGAGCTTCATCCCTTCGTCAAAATCATCTGTAATGGCATGTACACTTCCATCGTACAGGTTAAAATCTTGTGTTGTAATCGGTGGCGTGAACGCGCTTATGCTTTTAAGCGGAGCTCCCCATAACCCAGGGAGCATATAGATGGAAAAAGCTAAAGACAAGGCGGCAAGCATGAATCTTGTGATTCCGATGTTCTCTTTCCGTGTTTCATGTGGAAATGAAATTTTTCCAAGCAGGTATACACCAAGAAGTCCGAAAATTACAATCCAAAGTGCTATGAATACTTCCCTGTCGAGAATATGCCAGCCATAGGCAAGATCCGCAACCGACAGGAATTTTAGGGCGAGGGCAAGTTCGAGGAATCCGAGCACGACCTTGACCGTATTCATCCAGCTTCCGCTTTTGGGTGCTGATTTCAAAAGATTAGGGAATATTGCAAAGAGAGAGAACGGTAATGCCAACGCCAAAGCAAATCCGAACATGCCGACTGCCGGAGATATAAAATTGGATGTGGCAGCGGCTTCTACAAGGAGAGTCCCTATTATTGGTCCGGTGCATGAAAAACTGACAAGCGACAGTGTGAATGCCATGAAAAAGATGCTTATGTATCCTGTAGTCGCATCTGCCTTGGAGTCTATTTTATTTGACCAGGAAGCAGGCAGTGTCAGTTCAAATCCTCCCATAAAAGAGATCGCAAAAATTACCAGAAGGATGAAAAATGCAATGTTGAATCCGGCGCTTGTCGCAAGTTCATTCAAAGCGGAAGCCCCGAATATGGCTGTGACACATAATCCGAGTAAAACATATATTACAATTATTGATACACCGTATATGGCTGCTGATTTAACGGCTTTGGCGCGATTTTTATTCTGTTTCAGAAAGAAACTTACTGTCATTGGTATCATTGGCCATACGCACGGTGTTACCAACGCAATCAGTCCCCCTATGAATCCGGCAATGAAAATATACAACAGACTGCGTTCCTGTTGGGATGGAGCCTGGTTGAACACATTAAGCTCTGTTTCTACGTTTCGCCACCAGTCTGATGTGTCTACATTTGAATTATCAGCGGCCGGGAGCAAGCTTTCCGTGGCCTGTAGGGAATCCATCATTTCAGTCTCCTCCTGGACCAAGCTTGCTTCTTTTTCTTCAGCCTTGTCTGCATTCTTCTGTTTGTTTTCATCTGCAACGGAAACAATGCCTTTTCCGTTTGCGGTAAATGAATCAAAAACCTGGGCACATCCATTGTCATTGCAAACCTGTCCTTGAATCTCCACTTGTATTGAAAATTCCGGTTTTAATGCTTTAAGTTTTTGAATGTATGTGACTTTATTGCTGAAATAGTGTTCGTTGACATCAAAAATATCATTATAAGTTACCGTGGGCTTGTGATCCGGGAACAGTTTCCCGTCAGGAACACAGTTTTTGAAATCCATATGGATGTTCAGCGGCATACCGCCTCCTTCCGGATTATCAATAGCGTATAGATGATAGCCGTTTGCTATCGTCGCGGTCATTTCAAGTGACGGGGTGGCGGTATTTTCTCCTTTTATAGAATATGTCCAACTGACATTGTCTGTACAGTAGGCAGATAAAGATGATATTATGAGAAGAAACGCGAGAGCAAATTTATTCATATACAAGTAATTCTAAATATAACGGGCGGATTGCAGATTTTATCCGATAATACAAATTTAGGATAAATGAAAATAAACTACAACAATCTTAGTATTAATTAACGAATGGAGTGCTAAAAGTAAATACACTAAGTAAGTATTCAAATTTAAACGATGGTAAGAGCATTTTAATCTTTAATACTTACTTATCTTGAAACATGGCAACGAAGACCTGCTATTAATCTATGTTGTATAACATGTTTTTTAATAATTGAATTAATAAAGATAATATGTAAATTTGTGCATAAATCTATAATGTCATGAAAAATAAACAACTCTTATTAGGCGACGAGGCGTTTGCTTTAGGAGCGTTGAATGCAGGTCTGTCCGGTGCATATGCTTATCCGGGTACACCTTCCACCGAAATAATGGAGTATGTCCAGATGCACCCGTTAACTAAAGAGCGGGGAATACACTGTCATTGGTCAAGTAATGAAAAAACAGCCTATGAGGCGGCTTTAGGTATGTCTTTCTGTGGTAAAAGGACCTTTACCTCCATGAAGCATGTCGGGCTGAATGTCGCTGCTGATCCTTTTGTCAACTCTGCCATGACTGGAGCCAACGGTGGTTTTATTGTGGTGGCGGCAGACGATCCGTCCATGCATTCGTCGCAGAATGAACAGGATTCAAGATTCTATGCGGACTTTGCGATGATTCCGGCTTTGGAGCCGTCTACGCAGCAGGAGGCATACGATATGGCACGGTATGGATTTGAACTATCCGAGAAATTCAAGATTCCTGTGCTTCTGAGATTCGTAACCCGTCTCAGCCATTCCCGTGCTGTAGTGGAGATAGATTCGGAACCGATATCACAAAATAGTTTCTCATATCCGGGAAATACAAAACAATGGGTGCTGATGCCTGCTATGTCAAAGCAACGAAACAAGCAGTTGATAAAAGACTGGGATGAATTTGTAAAATCTTCTGACGAATCACCATTTAACAGATATGAGGATGCTGCTTGTCGAGATATGGGTATTATTGCAAGTGGTGTTGCATATAATTATCTGAATGAGGTTTATGCAGGAAAAGTTCCGTTCCCGGTAGTTAAGATTAGCCAGTATCCGTTGCCGATAAAACTTATCCGTGAATTGTATGACTCTTGTGAATCGTTGCTCATTCTTGAAGAAGGTCAGCCATTCATAGAGAAACAGATCAGGGGACTGTTGAACGCCGGCAAACAAATATATGGGAAACTGAGTGGAGATGTAGTAAGGGACGGAGAGCTTTCTCCTGACAGCGTGAAAGAGGCGCTTGTCAGAGTGGCTCCTGAAATTTGCGGACTAAAAGCGGATGACGCAAAGAGTGTTCCCGACATTGTTGTATCGCGACCGCCTGCGTTATGTCAGGGATGCGGACACCGTGATGTTTACAGTGCGCTGAATGAGACACTTGCAAAATATGATAACCACAAGGTATTTGGGGACATAGGGTGCTATACTTTGGGCTTTCTAAAACCGTTCAATGCAATTGATACGGTGGTAGATATGGGAGCTTCTATAACAATGGCAAAAGGGGCGGCGGATGCCGGTCAACATCCCTCTGTGGCCATAATTGGTGACTCTACGTTTACCCATAGCGGTATGACCGGTCTGTTGGATGCAATCAACGAGAATTCACAGATTACGGTTATAATTTCCGATAATCTGACCACTGGTATGACCGGTGGTCAGGATTCACAGGGTACGGGAAAGATCGAGGATATATGTCTTGGGCTCGGGGCGCATCCCGACCATGTCAGGACAATCGATTCTCTGCCGAAGAATCATGATGAGATGGTTAAATTGTTTACGGAAGAGATTGAGTATAAAGGACTGTCTGTTATTGTGTCCCGCCGGGAATGTATACAGACGGCAAGAAGACATGCATCCTCAAAAAAATAAAAGACAATGAAGACAGATATTATATTGGCAGGTGTAGGGGGACAGGGAATATTGACTGTCGCTACAATTTTAGGTGCAGCCGCATTGGAAGATAATCTCTATCTGAAACAGGCTGAGGTGCATGGCATGAGCCAACGTGGAGGAGATGTCCAGTCTAATTTGAGAATCAGTTCCAATCCCATTCATTCCGACCTTATTCCTACAGGAGGTGCGGATCTTATCGTGTCGCTTGAGCCGATGGAAGCGTTGCGCTATATCCCATTTCTTGGCAGGACAGGATGGATTGTGACAAATACAGTTCCATTTGTAAACATAGATAATTATCCTGCTATAGAAGATGTGAAAAAAGAACTTGGAGCTTTCGATAATGTTGTGGCGTTTGATATGGATGCTGTGGCTAAAGATACTGCTTCACCAAGAAGTTCCAATATGGTACTTCTTGGTGCCGCGTCTGCATTCATAGACTTGTCGGTTGAAAAGATAGAGAAAGCTGTCACGTCTTTTTTTGAGCGAAAGGGTGAGCGAGTCGTTCAGCAGAACATAGCCGCATTCCGTGCCGGAAGAGAGATGTCGATGGCACAAATCAGAAAGTAAAATAACCTAAAATCATAGAATACCATGTTTCCACTGACAGATGCAGAACTTGACGGTGCAATAAAAAAGTTAATGATAGCCGACTTGTCTAATGCCACAATCCGCCAGATATGTTCATTGGCAAAAGAACTTGAAAATGTGGCAGGAGAACGAATGGTTCATCTTGAAATCGGGAATCCTGGCTTAAATGCTGAGCCTGTTGGGGTAGAGGCTGAAATTGAAGCTTTGAAGAATGGATGTGCCAACCAGTATCCCGATATTGCGGGTATACCGCAGATAAAGAAAGCGGGTAGCCATTTCGCGAAAGCATTTATGAATCTCGACATTCCTCCGAAATGTATTATACCGACAGTCGGTTCCATGCAGGGCAGTTTCACATTGATGTTGCTCCTCGCCCAGCGGATTCCAGGTAAAGACACTATGTTGTTTATCAATCCCGGTTTTGCAGCACAATATAATCAGGCGAAGGTACTTGGTGTCAAGCAGACTGCTTTTGATATATATGATTATAGGGGCAAGAAACTTGAGGATAAACTTGAAAGTTTGCTGAAAGCGGGAAACGTGACCGGAATTATATATAGCAATCCCAACAATCCGGCATGGACCAACCTGACAGAAGAGGAGCTTGAGATAATAGGACGAATGGCAACAAAGTATGATGCCATTGTGCTGGAAGATCTGGCATATTTCGGAATGGACTTCAGAAAAGATGTCGCCACTCCAAACAAGCCGCCGTTTGTGTCGACCATAGCCAACTATACAGACAACTATATACTTCTCATGTCCGGTTCCAAGATGTTCAGCTATGCCGGACAGCGCATAGGATGTGTTTGCATGAGTGATGCTGTTTATAACCGTAAATATGAATATCTTGAGAAGTTCTATGAGATGCCGAAATTC
>CAQFOZ010000079.1 GCA_948788915.1 uncultured Muribaculaceae bacterium
TTGTTCATGGGAGATATTACCTCTCATGGTCAAATAACGTTTTAGAGGAAAGTTAACGATTTAATCGTTAACCGCAAAATTAAACTACGGTTAACATTGCAATACCGTATGAGAAACGTCCGCTCTCTGGCACAAGCAACATAATCTTATCGCCTTTTGATAATTTCTTAGTCCTTAGAAGCTCATCAAGAGCTGCAAGAGGCGCTGCTGAACCGATATTTCCGACCCAGGTCAAATTTGTAAACCATTTCTCTGTTGGCAGATCTATGCCTCTATTTTTCAACTCTTCATCGAGCCTTTCATAGAAATACATTGAAGAGATATGAGGAATGACGTATGTTACTTCGTCTAAAGACACGTCTTCGTTCTGCAATGCGGTCTCAATAGCATCTACGAAGTACGGGATCCCAAAGGTATTAAGTTGTCTCACATCCTGCTTTAAACTCCATATTGATTTTTCGGATATGTCTTTTGCCGAAAATGTTTTCCACCCCTTAAGCGAACCATTGACTTCTTTGTCTGCCCACATATACATGCATGCAGGTTGACGATTGGCATACGAAAATGTCTGAATCCAATCGATTTTTAAGCATAGAGAATCTGATGGCTGGCTTGAAAGAAAGACTGCGGAAGCGCCATCTGAAAGCATGAATCGAAGGAAATCCTTTTCAAATGCAAGATGTGGATAATCTTCTATGAGCTTAAGGTGAGCGATCTCTTCTGTAAAGAAGCGTGACAGCATTGTAGGTGAAATCAATTCTGAAGTCACACATACTGCGTTGTTTGAATTGCCGGAGGCGACAGACATATATGCCGTTTTTAAAGCAGACATGCTTGTCATACAAACTCCCGCGAGAGAAGCGATTTCAAGCGGTTGCTTGAATGTCTCTCCATGTACCATGGCTGCATGCGAGGGCATAAACTGATCCGGCATCGAAGTAGCGCACGCAAGGAACTGAACTTGTTCCTTCTCTTCTTCTGAATTGAACAAGGCGTCTATTGCCTTGTGTGCCATCTCTGCATTGGAATGGGTTATTTTCTGATTTTGGTCAAGGGCATAATATCTTGTTTTAATGCCATTTTGACGAAGAATCACAGGTTTTACCCGCGATGGTCTGCCGTCGATAAGCCCAAGATACTTTTCCATATCCTCGTTTTTAACCGGATTATTGGGAAAGAATGAGGACGTTCGTGTGATGTAAACTGGAACTGTCATTCGCATAATAAATGTTATCTATTATGCAAAGTTAAGGTATTTTTTTGAATTAAAAAAGTTTTATCGGACTTTTATGGCTTTGTAATATTCCATCATCTGTGTTCTTAATTCGACAGTGTTGAGTCCCATCGATAAAGAATCAAGGAACGATTGCCCATAAAAGATATTCATAAAATTCTTTGCAACTGCTATAATATTTATGTTCTCAATTATTTCACGGGATTCAATCGAGTGTTGCAAGACCCTTATCCATAAAGCCATTTCCTTGTTTCGATTTTCCAAATACATATCGTGAAGATCTGGGAAGAACCGACATATCTGCAAAATCAAGCTCATGTATGCGCTGCTTGCATTTTGAACGCTCTTATCAATATAGTCAAATCTGTTCATGGTATTCTGATAACCATGAACATAGGAGTCTATAAAATCCTTCAGGCTCTCCGGCTCGGTGTTTGACATCTTGTTCTCGATGTTCTGCGTATCTACGATGAATTGTTTTACAACATCATAGAAAAGACCTTTCTTGTCACCACCATAATAGGTGATTGCTCCGCGGGTCATTCCTGATTCTTTTTCTATATCGCTGATGCTTACTGCATCAAATTGTTTCATAAGAAATAATTTGAATGCGGCGCGATATAGGAGCTCTTTTCTATTGTTCTTGTTCATGGTTCTGGTATCGATGATTCCGAATTTGACAATAACATTTCACATGACACAAAATTAATCAAAAACTATTGTTGAAACAAATAAATAACTATCTTTGTAGAACATTACGAATTGCATCTAAATTAAGGCAGGCATGGTCAATACCGCAAAAATGTGGAAAATTTTAAATGGAAAGGACCGTGTCTGCCTTTTATTTTATATATTGATAACTATGTAAACCTGCGTTAGCAAGAATAAATGGGCTGACACAAGCACAACAAGCCATGCGAATTGTATGATGCATTAGATTAAAGCCATTTGGGGCTTCAACCAAATCACATTACATTTGTTATCTTAATATCGCTATCATTGAAGAAGCGCCAATAATAACGAGAATGGGCTTTGAATGAAGTGAAATCCTACCACACACGTATTACGATTTTTAAAACAATTTACAAATTCAAATGATGCTGTAAGTTACATATTATTGACATGTTTATGGATAACAACTCCACACAACCTGCCTGCGACAGTGTCGCCAAAGGTCATATCGAGACGACTGCCGGTATGACCGACACAATTCACAAGTCACCCTTAGATGAGTCGTTCAACGTGTTCATCCTGCTTGAACACGAGTTCTTTGCAGGGATTGAAACCGGTGATCTTGACAATCTCAAAGATACCTATTCTACATTCACCAAGACTGTAGTTTTGCTTTTTCATGGAGATTATAACAAATCGGAGGTTCATTCCGCACTTATTGTTGCTGAAGACCATCTTACAGTCATATTTGAGGATTCCCCTCATCTTGAAGATAGTTATCTGCGTTTTATTGGGAGAGCCATAAACTTCATTAAACGATATATAGACCGTATCGGAGAATGGATAGAAAAACACCCTTTGAAAGAGGGAGAAGTCGCTGTTGTCAAGGCAACAGTATCGGACGATGAGATAAAGATTGATGAGGCTACTACAATCAGCTGGGATGGCAAATTCACTGAAATAGTCGAGCTGATCTATGCCCTGCTTCTTTCAGGCAAGGTTTCTACCGAGACAGATGCCGAGTTTATCAGAGGAATATTCCATCTGTTAGGAATCAAAAAGACAGTGACAGACTACTACAAGGCTCTGAAAAAGATAGAGGAGAAACATCCGAAAGATGATGATGCACCAGGTCGGTGCAAGCTGTTGATGCAGCTGCTCGACGATACTGAAAGAGAACTGCAACGCAGGTATCTTGGCAAAGCGGCATGAAAAAACCGCAGTCATACAGACTTGCCGTATAACTGCGGATGATTCAGTCACTGTCCGGTTTCTTCCTGAGCCAGACGTGCCTTCTCTTTCAATACTATGAGACGCACATCCTGTTTCACCCGGTCATAATTGTCCTGAATGGCAATCTCCATAGCCTCTTTGGTCGGAATGTCGGTAAGCACTGGGATAGGCTTATATGCCTTCTCCTCCTGTGCGACGGCCTTCGCGTCAATCACAATCTCGGCATGGAATATCTTCTGGTCGATACGCTCGTCGAAGTTGTCGGAAACAGCACCGACAAACATACCCTGCGTCAGAGTCGAGATTTTACTCGGAGGGATAAGACTGTCCATCTGAGTGTTGAACGAATGACTCACGTCCTGACGGTTGATTGATATGGACTGCCGTTTCTGTAGAACCTTGCCGAATCTCTCGGAGAGCGTCTTGGCTGTCTCTCCCACAACCTGACCGGAGAAAATGTTGCCGACGGTGTTCATCACCACCGCGGCCTCCTTGTCTCCGTAGTCACGTTTCAACTGCGAGAAATCCTGAAAGCCGAGACACACCGCAACCTTATTGCTTCGTGCAGTTGCAATGAGATTGTCGAGACCCTTGAAGTATATGGTCGGGAGCTCATCTATGACCACTCCCGATTTGAGCATGTTTTTCTTGTTGATGAGCTTTACGATTCGGGAATTGTAAAGACCGAGGGCAGCCCCATAGATATTCTGACGGTCGGGATTATTGCCGACACAAAGTATCTTCGGATGCTCCGGATTGTTGATGTCAAGAGTGAAATCATTGCCCGTCATAACCCAGTATAGCTGCGGCGAGATCATACGCGAAAGCGGTATTTTCGCCGATGCAATCTGGCCCTGCAACTGGTCCTGCGCGCCTCCTTTCCATGCATCCATGAACGGAGAAAGATAGTTCTCTAACTCACGGTAGGATGTGAGAATCGGGAATATATCCTCATAGTTGCGGTTGAGGAACTCAATCGCGTGGGGGAAGGTGCAATACTTCCCGTTCTCGTATATTTTCAAAAACCACACAATCGCGGCCAGGAGGATAATCGGCGACTCCACAAAGAAATCGCCCTGCTTTTGAATCCACGTCTTGTTCAAATTCAGGAGTATGGTATATGCCGATTCATAGGCATCCGCAATATCCGTCATGAAGTCAGGATGTATCGGGTTGCACCTGTTGCTGCGCATGGGATCATCGAAATTGATGACATAGAACTTGACTCCCTTGGGATATTTATCCTTGTTCTTTATCAGATGGTTATACACGATAGTGGAGAGATCCGGATATTTGAGGTCGTAGCAATAAAGCGCAAATCCTTTCTCTATCTGCTGTTTAAGGAAGTTGTTCACCACTGCGAAAGACTTACCCGAACCGGGGGTGCCCAGCACTATTGTTGCGCGGAAAGGATTTACCACGTTTATCCATCCCTTATGCCACTTCTTCTGGTAGTAGAACTTAGTGGGAAGATTGACGGAATATTGATTCTTCAACAACCGGGTTTCCTGCATGAACGACTCGTTCTCATCGTTGAAACGGTCATCCATCATGTTGTTCTTCAGCATACGGCTCATCCATATACCCCCCATCATAAGGGAGCCGAAACCTATTGCGGTGGTGCCTATGTAACCATACTTCCATCCGATTCCAGGCATCCACCAGTTCAGGAGAAAGAGAACAGCTCCAATGCACAGTGCGATTATTATATGGCGCCACAAGATATTCTCGTTCTTAACGCCCTTGGTGCCGAAGCACGACAGTCCCAACAGCAGGAGCGCGAACAGCTTGGAGTTGAAAGTGGTATTGAACAGACCGCAGGAGCGGTCGAAGTTGTTGAGGATTTTATCGGACATGGAGTAGAACCAGCCGCTGTCAACAGTCTCCACCCTTGTAAAGAAATAGAGGTTAGCCACCACCAGCACAATGCTGATGGCCCGGAGAAAATCCATAATCTTGGCCAACGCCCTGAGGTCATCTTCTTGCTGACTCATAATAATAAGTATTAAGGTTTGCGTCCGCGACGGTGCTGACGCTTCATGCGGCGAATGAACGCCTCTTCATCGGGATTGAAAGACCGGCCCTGCTGTATCTCGAATCCCGGCAAGGAGAGGTCGTAATCATAATCGTCATTATCATGCGAATGTCCTGTGCTGACGGACGGAGCCGCATCCGGAGAGGATGTTTCGGAATCCGGTTGATGGGTATGGCGTGTGCCTTCCTCTTCCGGGTTTTCGGGAAAAGGTGCCGGAAAATGTTCTTGCGGATGTTCCGTATTGAACCTGTCTTCGAGGGCATTGGCTGAAAAGGCTTTCCCCAGACGGGAACCGTTGAGGACATTGAAAGTGTTGTGGTCGATGAAAGTGACGCCGTAGATTCGTCCTTCGGCAGTATATCTCATCACCACGTCGATATTCTCCTCCTTTAGTCTGGCTATAAAATCCTCCTTGGCGCTGCACTCCGAAAGGACCCGCGCCACTTTCTCTTTCGTAGGTGCAATGCTGACAGTTTCCTTTGACTGCTCATATTTGGCATCAATGGCCTCGCGTCTTGCGAATTTGCCGAGGCGTGAGGCTTTGAAAGGGGCTGCAATCGGTTGACCGTCCTCTCCAAGCGCGAAATATACCAGTCCATGATACTCACGGCCATTTACCCTGCCGTCGGTATTCTCACACCTGACATTGAACAGGCTGAGGACAGCGTTATACTCACCGATGGTCTGGAACCTGTAACGCATACCGACAATCTTGACCACAGATGCAACCTGTTTCTTCAAGTCTCCGGAAGGATCAATTTTTAGCAACGGAGTTTCCGGGGTGACCTTCTCGCGCTCTGCGGTCTTCAGACCGTATTTACGTTCCAGTTCCCGTGTAATCTCCTTGCTTCGGTAGAAATTGTTTTTGTCGGATATGCAGGAGCCGTCAGTCCTTACCCTCAGTGCCACGATGTGCATGTGGTGCCGGTTGATGTCCGTGTGCTTATATACCATGTACGGCATGTCCCCGAAGCCCATTTTATCCATATACTCCCGCGCTATCTCCGTGAGCTGCGCGTCTGTCAGCACATCGTCAGGATGCGGATTCAGGGAGATATGCACCATCGGTCGCTCGGTCTTTGTTGTGGAAGGCATCCACTGCATGAAGTCGGCGAAGGCACGTTTGATGTCAACCGTCCCCGTGCCGTCATTATAGATTCTGTTGGTGTCGAGCAACCGGCCTTTCTCCTTGTTGATCTTCTCCCCGTTGTAACTTAAAGTACCATACAGGGAATTGCCTAACGAGATTTTTGCGACCATGCCTCGTCAAATTCCTTAGCCAGGTCTGCGATGTCCTGACTTACACTGATGAGTTTTATCATCAGTTTTTTGATTTCGGCAATGGCCTCCATCGCTTTTTTCTCGGTGAAATTCTGATTGAGGGTAGCGACCAGATTGTCGTAAGTCACGCCGATTGTCCGGTACAGGGAATTGAATCCGGCGAGTCTGTCAATGAAAATGCGGGTGTTTTCATCGACGTAGAAAACCTTGAAAGGCTTCTGAAAGAGGAAATGCTTGATGAAAGCCGCCTTGTTGTCTGCATCCGATTTCTCGAACATAGCGAGAAAGCGGGCATTTTCCTCGGCATTGAACCGCACGACATAGCGGTTCACGGAGGGGTCAACCTTGGGTTTTCTCCCTCCGCGAGTTGAAAAATTACTCATTTTAGAATGTAAAGGCATCGCGGATTGCCATGCTGAAGCTGCCGCAGGCGTTGAAAGGTTCTCCAACTTTGGCGGAGAACCACACCCTCGGAGAG
>CAQFOZ010000080.1 GCA_948788915.1 uncultured Muribaculaceae bacterium
GTCTCCGCTTGCATAATTCAACACTGCTTTATGACCCGGAGTGATAGAAACCGTTTTATTTCCCTTTGTCGAATGAAAGTTTACGAGGCCGCTTTCCAAATATAATATGGCATCCGGTTCGTCAGCAACAACCTTAAGGTTGAATGTTGTCCCTTTTACAAAAACAGTCAATCCCCGTGCCTTGACTTCAAACGGACGGGATGGATTTTTTGTAACGTTAAACAATGCCTCGCCACTGAGTTCCACGATTCTGTCACCTCGGGCGAATGCATCGGCATCATAAACCAACGACGAGGAGCCGTTAAGGGTAATCTTGCTTCCGTCGGGAAGAGTAACGTCCGCTCTTTCCCCGTTTCCTGTGTTAACAGCCATTAACGATGGACTTGATCCGGA
Source organism: uncultured Muribaculaceae bacterium (assembly GCA_948788915.1). Lineage (GTDB taxonomy): Bacteria > Bacteroidota > Bacteroidia > Bacteroidales > Muribaculaceae > Lepagella. The sequence goes on from CAQFOZ010000080.1 coordinate 394, forward strand.
ATGGATATAATAATAAAAAGTGGCGATCATGAAAAATGGCAACAGAATTGCAGCCACATTGCGCATAAAATTCCAGAAAGGTTTTCTGGCAGGTCTGCAGCTTTTCAGATCCAAAGCCGTGTGTATTCCTTCGAGGATAGTGTCTTTTTGAGCCTCGCAACCGGCATCTGTTCCGTAATTATAACTTTTCCAGTCCTCTGTCAACGCGTTATTAAGTTCATCCGGGGTTGATGCTTCTAACATACTGCGAAGACGTTGCACGTCTTCAGCACTAAGAGAATTTTCCCGATATCTTCTTATAAGGTCTTTCATTTCTGGCATATGTTGGAAATATTGGAGAGTTTCAATCTGTTGATAGGATTATAAAGATCAATAAGATCATAAACTGTTTTAAATCGAGATGACTGCGAATCTTTTTCAACGCGGTGACGAGCTGGTTTTTAACCGTCTGGACACTAATGTTGAAGAGATTTGCTATATCCTGATTAGACATATTTGCGAATTTCGACAACCGTACTATCCTTTGCTGCATGGGAGGAAGCAATGATATCCCCTTTTCTACAGCGGAGACAAACTCTTTATATTCAATCATACAATGGTCTTCGCGGCCGAGAGTGTCACAATAATCGAGATAATCTTCGAAATAAGGAGAGTAAATATTGCTACGGAAAACACTTATAAGTTTGTTGCGGGCTATACTGAAAAGATAGTTGCGGACAGATTTGGTGGAGTTGATGTCTTCACGTGTGAGCCAAAGCTTTATGAATACTTCCTGCACAATGTCCTCAGTGTCTTTTCTCGATTTGGTAAAACCGAGACAATAACCGTAGATGCGTCGGTAATACAGATTATACAGCCTGTCGAAAGCTTCGACGGATCCTTCCCGAAGACTTGCGATAAGGTCAGCTTCTGACGGTATTTCTTTTTTGAAGTCCATATCGCGAATTTACTCAAAAATCCGTGAATCTGGAAACATCATGGATTTTTATCGGAAACCACATGCCTGTCTAATCTTTTAAGGAACCACGAACGCGCTTTGTCGCTCATTTCCTGAGTATTTACAATTTCATTTATACGTGAATATCTGTCGCGGAACAGGTCTATTAGTACTGCGTTGCGTTCCGGAAAATACTCCAGTGCCTCATAAATGGTGGCCATTGAACCGAATTCTTCGTTTACCCTAAGTCTTGCATATTTATTTTTTAACTCACCGAACGCCTCCACATATCTTTTCATATTGCCGATGGTGCCGTCTGCGACAACATGGTTTTCCGGAAATTCCACCTCAATATTCCTTTGCAGATTGCAATTCTTTTCCGGGATGCAGATTGCAATCTCAAGACGTTCGGGAAGATATGTATATGGTGATTCTATCCCGTCGACAGTAATCTTTAGCGGGCGAGTTGTCGCCGGGATTCTCAGTTCGAATTTTCGACTTGATGGCATATCATCGTACTCTCCTTTACGGGGTGATATGGTAAAAGAGAGTTTGTGACCGTCATTCAGGCTTTCTACTTTTGTGAAAGCATGTCTGTTGTCATATTCCTGGTCATTGCCGTTATCTTCGTAAAGGCTGAAGCTACCATTGCCACCGGGATAAACGACAAATGCCATGGGTGCATCGTTGCGGTTAAGGGAAGTCTCATCCTCGGCATGAACGGGAATCACAGATCCTGCTTTGATGTATACCGGGACTTCCGTAAGAGTAAACCTGCGACGATAAGTTTTGCCCCCTTGCAGCATTGTGCCTGTCGCACTTTCGTACCATTCTCCTTCCGGAAGCCATATTTCCACTTCCGAATACCCGTTGGTTCCAGGAGCGGTTATGGGGCGAACAATCATATTGTCACCGAACATATACTGGTTCTTTACCGTATACGCTTGTTCATCGTCGGGATAGTCGTAATACATCGGTCTGCATAAAGACACCGAAGTGTCATGACTTTTGCGCGCCATTGTGTAAATATAAGGCAGCAAACGATAACGCTCGCGAATTGCATCGCGGATTGCATTCATTGTGGTCACATCATGGTTCCAGGGCTCTTTGACAAGTCTTGCATTTTTATTGGAATGAGTGCGCATGATTGGCGCAAACGTTCCGAATTGCATCGATCGTATGTACAGTTCTCTGTCAGTGACAGTATCGCCTGCCGCCATGTAGTGACCTCCAAGATCATGGCTCCAGAATCCATAGCACACATTTGACGCTTTCGAAGTGAAGTCAGGAAGGAAATCAAGAGACTTCCATGTCGCATAATTGTCTCCGGAAAAACCTATTTGATAGCGGTGGTTGCCAAGACCTCCCCAACGGTGATAGATGAGCGGGCGTTTTTGGCTATCTTTTTCCATTTTTGTAAAAAATGTGTAATTTAGCCACCAGGTATTGCTAAGGCTGTCAATTTTAGAATCGTATGGATCCTGCTGCCAGTCAAGCCACCAGAATGTTACACCGTCATCTGTCATCGGATTGAGAATATGTTTGAACACGCTGTTGATAAAACGCTTGTCTGAAGAAACCCACTTCACGTCTTTGCCTGTTTCGGGATTGATTCCGTTCTCCATCGCGATCTCCGGATATGTCGACTCAAATTTCTTGATGCCGGATGCCGGATGAAGGTTCATGGTAACTTTAAGGTTCTTGTCCCGCAGATTGTTTAAAAATCTCTTATGGTCAGGGAAAAGCCAGTCATTCCATGTCCATCCAGTCCATCCTCCATGTGCTTCGTCTGTATAATGCCAGTCCATATCTATTACCAACACATCAAGAGGGATGCGGTAATCTTCGAAATTCTTTATAAGCTGCTTGAACTCATGTTCTGAATAAGCCCACCATCTTGACCACCAATATCCGAACACATATCGCGGAGGCAGAGGAATTTTACCTGAAAGGGTAGAAAAATCCGCAAGAGCGGATTTGTAGTCGTTTCCATATGCCATAAAATACCAGTCTTGCGATCCCTTTTTCGTTTTCCGGGTTTTGACCCATTCCATATCTGGATCATTGTCAAAGAGAAAATTTCCGGAATCATCTATAAGTGTCCATCCGTCCCGCGCAAGTAGTCCATTGTCAAGATGTGCCGCAACAGGATGACGTTTACCGTCTTCGCCCTTCTTCATTATGTCTGAGCCGTCCCATTGGTCAAGAGTACGCGTCGTGCCAAGAAGATTCTGCTTCTGTTCCATACCGGGATGCCATTTGAAAGGTTTTATCTTTCCAGCGGATTCTATGGAAAGATTATTGCTTTTAAACGCACCTGAATTCTTTGAGTAACGAAGTGTCATTTTAGGTGTCGAGACAACGATGTTTTTCCCCTCGGTATTAATTTGGGCTGAAGACTGCGGATACTGGCGACAAACAGCCAGAAACGATTTATCGTCTATGAATCTTCCGTTCGGGGAATACTCCATGCGTATAAGGCCATCGGTTATGACTGTGAAACGAACATGCTTGTCTTGATAAACCACACCGTCTGTCAGTTTATTCCCGCTACCAAGAACTGGAAGAAAAAATAAGATAATTGCCAAGCCTGTAAAAAGCTTGCGGATGGATAGTGTTTTCATGTTAACCTTGTTAGATAAGTCCATTTTGGGGTTTGTTTATTCTAAGACGCGTAAATGCACAGAGTGTACTAAAGATATATATATGTTATAAAACATCTGAATGCCTGAACGGTAAAAAGACAACAATTCCCCCGCTTGCAAGTGAGAATACAATACAAGGGAGGGAATTATGCTATACCTCTGTATGTTATGCCTTTGCTTTCTTGCTGTCCACTATCAGATATACAATCAGCAGGGCGTAAGCTACACAACCAAGAATCTGGGTTGTTTCGAAGGGCACCGGATTGTCATATTCAAAGCCTACAAAGCGCGTGATAGCCGCAAACACACCAAACAGTGCTCCACCGGCAATAAGACCGGAAGAGATAAGTGTTCCACGGTCACGGCGTGCATCATTAATTTTCTTGTCCTTGGAAGAATTGGATACGAAATAAGACACCGCACCACCTACAAGCATCGGGGTGTTAAGTGGCAGCGGTATGAACATACCTAAACAGAATGCCAAAGCCGGCACCCCGAGCCAATTCAGAATCAATGCCAACACCGCACCCGTCATATAAAGGATCCAAGGTGTATCGCCACCCATCATCAATGGCTCGATAACCTTGGCCATCGCATTTGCCTGCGGTGCCACCAACGCATCCGGACCGGAGAATCCGTAAACTTTATTAAGCACTATGATCACGCCACCGACTGTCGCGGCCGAAACCAATGTACCGAGGAATTTCCATGTCTCCTGTTTCTTAGGAGTAGTGCCAAGCCAGTAACCGATCTTCAGATCTGTTACGAAACCTCCTGCCATAGAGAGTGCCGTACAAACCACGCCACCGATAACCATGGAAGCGACAATGCCGGAAGTCCCTTTCAAACCGATGGAAACAAAGATTGCAGATGCCACTATAAGAGTCATCAATGTCATTCCTGACACAGGATTGCTGCCCACTATGGCTATGGCATTTGCCGCCACCGTGGTGAAAAGAAATGCGATAACCGTGACCACCGCCCAGGCTACCAACGCCTGCCAGAGTGTGTGGATAACACCGAGCCAGAAGAAAAGAAGAACGCATACAAGGGCTATCACAATAAAGAACACAACCTTCTTCATTGAAAGATCCATTTGCCAGCGGACCTCGGTTTTCACATCCTTGGCTCCACCTTTGAATTCACGTCCTGCAAGACCGACTGCCTGCCGGATAATAGGCCAGGATTTAACAATACCGATCACTCCGGCCATGGCAATTCCGCCGATACCTATCATACGTGCGTAATCCTTAAACAACGCATCCGGCGACATGGCAACAATCTCCGGGGAACCGTAGGTGCCCATAAGCGGAATAATCACCCACCATACAAAAATTGACCCTGCAAATATTACAAACGCGTATTTAAGACCGACAATGTATCCGAGTCCAAGAAGCGCGGCTCCGGTGTTGCAGCTGAGGACGAGTTTCGTTTTCTCAGCTATGGCCGTGCCCCATGCGGAGGCTGTGGATGTGACAGTCTCTGCCCACCATCCGAATGTAGCCACTATATAATCGTAGACACCGCCAATCAACGATGCGATAACCAACGTCTTGGCCTGTCCGCCACCCTCTCCGGCAGCCGACTGCTGACCCGACACAAGAACCTGTGTCGTAGCCGTAGCTTCCGGGAACGGATATTTACCGTGCATATCCTTCACAAAATATTTACGGAACGGTATGAAGAAAAGAATTCCTAAGATACCTCCCAACAGTGAGCTGAGGAAAATCTGATAAAACTCAACCATAATGTCAGGATAAGAGGCCTGCAGGATGTAGAGCGCGGGAAGTGTGAAGATTGCTCCGGCAACAATCACACCTGAACAAGAACCGATAGACTGGATAATCACATTCTGTCCCAAGGAATTTTTCTTCTTCAAAGCATTGCTCAGACCTACAGCTATGATCGCAATCGGAATGGCGGCTTCAAACACCTGTCCCACTTTCAGACCGAGATAAGCGGCCGCGGCTGAAAAGACAATTGCCATCAGCAGACCCATACCCACAGAATAAGGCGTAACCTCCTCCTGATTACGGGCAGGATGCATCACAGGCACATATTTCTCGTCTGCTCCGAGTTCACGAAACGCGTTCTCGGGCAATCCGGTGTCAGTGGTGTAAATTTCTTCGTTCTCTTTCATAAAATTGTTATAATTGTTGTATTCTTTCTCACGAATTGTTCTAAATTGCGAATTTAATATTTTTTCCTGATATTTCGTTGCACAATATCCCTGACTTATTGCAAAACCGGATTTTTTTATTAATTTTGAAATTAACAAACGCACGAACAACGGTTTCCAACAGCAAGTTACCATATGAGCGAACTGACGGATAATCAATCACTGTCTATATCATGAAATGAAATACAATACAATACTTTTTTTATCATTCCTTATAGTCTTTTCAACGCAATTGTCGGCGCAAAATGACTCTCCCGGCGCTGAAGTAACAACCATAGTGCAGCATGGTCATTACATCTACGACTTTGATGTCTCTTCCGACGGCAAATATCTTGTGTCGGCATGTGGACCGTCGATCGCGCTTTGGGATATAGAGAAACGCCGTATTATCAAAACAATATCCTCTCCCAATGACGGACGCGTAAGACTTCATCCTACCACCCCCGGGGTGATATATGTAACAGAACCTACAACAAAAGTACCAGATGAAAGAGCTTATATAGGTCTGAATATCTTCACGGGAGAAAAATCCGGAATGATAATGGGCAAAGATCTGCCAAAACGGAATTCATATCACGATGATTTTATATTAAAACTGAAAAACGGCAAGATATCTGTCA
>CAQFOZ010000081.1 GCA_948788915.1 uncultured Muribaculaceae bacterium
TTACCGAAAGAACTATTATATAAAATTTTTCGTAATAAATTTAAACAGTTTCTTAATATGATTGTAGTTTGTCAAGCAGGAATTGACCATCCAATTCTCCACTTTCACGCCAAACCTGTTTACCGTTCCTATATATGATAAAAGTCGGCGTAGAACGGATATTCTCTAAATCTGCGATTTCCTGATTTTCATCAATATCAAATTGATAAACATCAACTTTATCTGCAAGAAGTTCCTTAATCTCCTCAATCACCGGCATCATTCTCCGGCAATGAGGACACCACGTAGCATAAAATTCCACAAGCACGACAGGAGTGCTGTTAATTAATTCTGTGTATTCCATAGTATAAATATTTTAGTAAGTATTCAAATCTAAGAGAGTGTTTTAAAATTAGTCAAGATAACTTCAGTTTCTAAAAATTTACTCGTCTTTTGACACTAAAACAGATTCACATAAATGAAAGTTTAAGTAAGTATTCAAATTTAAACGATAGGAAGTGTATTTAAATCTTTTATACTTACTGCGGTTTCTTTTTGGCCGCTTACGGATTGTCGCTCAGCCGCATATGCATATATGCTCCATCATTCCGCATCGTAATCACCACAAAAACAAATTCGCATTAAGTATAAATTAAATTTGAACACTTACTTAGATAAATCCGGCATCCAGTAATTTTGATGATCGACAACTTATAAGTAACCGATATTTGAGTTAACTTTGTATAATAAAATATAAACATAAATAAATATTTTTGATTTCTAAAGCCAAACTATCAACCATACTCATTTGAAAGATATATTGCTATGATGATTTTATTGCAACTCGCAGTATTATTCCTGTTTCTGGAACTCGGCGAAGGATTTGTAATGATAACGAAGCTCCCTGTGCCCGGATGCATTGCAGGAATGGTATTGCTTGCGTTTTCACTTAAATTTAGACTCGTAAAACCGGAATGGATCGCAGAAGTTTCAGATTTTCTTTGTGCGAATCTCGGTTTTTTCTTTATTCCCGCCGGTGTCGGTGTTATGAAATGTTTCGGTATCATAAAAGCGGAATGGATACCAATCGTAATGGCGACAGTGCTCAGCACCGCAGTAATTATACTTGTAACAGGATGGACACACAGTCTCACACGACGTTTATATCACAGACATTCAACTAAAAAACACAGCATCAATGACTGATTTTATGACTACTCCATATTTTATGGTAGCAATAACATTCTTTGCCTACCTTCTTGCACGTTGGATACGCGTTAAAACCCATATGCAACTGCTGCATCCCATTTTGATATCCATTATAATACTTATAATCTTTCTTATTCTGACAAATACTTCATACGAAAGCTATAATACAGGAGGAACTTACATCGAGTTCTGGCTAAAACCTGCTGTTGTAGCACTCGGGGTTCCTCTTTACCGCCAACTGGAAACTATCAAAAAACAAATGGTTCCGCTTCTTCTTGCGGAACTGGCCGGATGTCTCGCCGGACTGATAAGCGTTGTAGCTTTTGCTGAAATTTTTGGAGCATCCAGGGATGTTATCATTTCATTGGCACCAAAAGCAGTTACAACACCAATCGCCTTGGAAATCAGTCGAGCCACAGGCGGTATACCGCCATTGACAGCAGCTGTGGTTGTATGCACAGGTATTTTCGGAAGTATGGCCGGATTCAAGATCGTATCCCTGTGTCGTATAAAATCACCCTTGGCAGGTGCTCTGTCAATCGGTACAGCCGCTCACGCAGTAGGAACCGCAGCTGCCATGGAACGCAGTCAAAGATCCGGCGCATTTTCTTCCCTCGGATTAACTTTGAACGGTTTACTCACAGCTCTGCTGGCTCCACTGATTTTGGGATTGCTCGGTTATTGAAATCCTGTCAATATAAGTTTAAGTTTAAGAAACTGTTTAAATTTATTACGAAAAAATTTATATAATTGTTCTTTCGGTAATTTTGAGGTTCTTTTCGGTTGTTTCCGCCAAGTCTCGTCGGTCAAAACCGATAGGTTTCTCCCTTCTCAACTCGCGGAACCATCTCAAAAATAACTCTCAAAATTCCTCGAAAATAAATTTAAACAGTTTCTTAGAGAGCGTTTGGCTAAAAATATTCTTTTTGGTCATTCATTAATTATTTCTTAATTTTGATAAAATCAATCAACAAAACCACCACCATGAAACTTTTATTTATGGAGATAAAAAGGACTGCAGCATTGTTTCTTGCGTCTGCGGTTTTTGCAATCCCGGCATTTAGCTGGGGACGAGTAGGACATGATGCCGTAAGTTATATTGCGGAATGTCATCTCACCCCTGTTGCAAAAGCCAATGTAGAAAAATACCTTAATGGCGAATCCATCGTATATGATTCATCCTGGCTTGACCTTGTAAGAGAAACGCCTGAATACAAACACACAACCAGATGTCACATGTATCCAATTGGCAAAGACGGGAAGTACCACAGTGATTCCAGGGGAGATGCCGTAAGTCTTATAAATGAACAGACAGCACTCCTCCGCAATTACAAGAACCTTTCAGACTCCGCGGTAAATGTTGGAATAAAAATGCTTGTACATGTTATCGGAGATCTCCATTGCCCATCCCACCCGGATTTTGATGAAATCTATCAATGGTATAATTTTGACATGAACGGTAAAACCATGAGCTATCACGGCTTCTGGGATTATTATGCAATAGAGACAAGCCACAAATGGTACTACACCGATTACCAGCATCAGCTTGACCGTTTTACTCCGGAGCAGATTGCAAAAGTATGCAAAGGGACTCCTGAAGACTGGGCAAACGAAACTGCAAAGAATGTAGCCGTGACATACGACTGGATCAAGAAAGACATGAAACTCAATAAAATGGAATCAAACTTGCTTCTTATCAAGGGAGCACGGCTCGTAGACCGTCAGATTCTACTTGCCGGTTACAGACTGAGTCATGTTCTAAACTCTATTTTCGATCCCAATTGGAAGAAATAACGCACACTCTACAGGTAAAATAAATAAGAATGCAACGCTTATTGCGATGCATTCTTATTTATTTTATTTCTGTAAAAATTTTAAAGATCTGAAGTTCTCTTACTCATCCGATTAATTATCACAAGAGAACATAGGATCCCAAGCGGGTAGCATAATAGGCTTCATGTCAAGCAACTTTAATGTTGCCTCAGGAATATATTTCCTGTTTGCCACAAGACGGAACATGTATTCATCGAACCAGCGGTCGGTCATTATAACATGTCCGTTGTTGGCAGTTTTTCCCCAACTGTTCTCTACCATCCATTTCTGTGGCACTCCCTTGACATCCAGATCAACAGCCATAAGCGTCATTGCATGGGTGCTTCCACTCGCATGCGTGCGAATCCGGTCCGCCTTATCCATCCCAAATTTCACACCCAGAATAGATTCATAGTCAAAGTTATCAAGATCAAGGACTCCCCTGTCTCTGTCAAAGAATTTACCGACATCACATGAAAAATACATCATCGTACTGTCTTTTATCGACTTAATGGCAATCTCCTTTATCTCTTCGATAGGAAGATTGATGTATTTCCAATTCTCTCCATCATAGACATGACGGTCATAATCGATCTCGTAAACCTTATGGTACTCACGAGTAGGATCGTTCATCAGCATTACATAATCTCCTTTGAGATCGTTTCCTGCATATTCATTATAAAACTCAAGCGGAGTGTATTTCTTTGTGTCGATTACATCTCCCTTGCTATTTTTGCGCGTCCAGGTAAACTCCACCGGAGGCTCTCCAAGCGACAATGCCAACATCCGATAAATCTCTTTCAACATCTCCTTTTTACGAGTTTGTATCGCATTGGCCTTCGCTTTGTCCGCACGCATTTTACGCAGTTCAAGACCATCTTCACGCAGTTTCAATGAAATCAGCCTGCGCATCTTTGCTGTATTGTTTGCGGTGTATGATTCATGCATTACCTCTGCCGGAACAACTCCATATTTCATGATGTTATCAGACAGCCCTGTGTATTGCCCGCCATCACTCAAGGGATTACTGAAAAGCCAGTCAACCATTTTATCATCCATAGGTTTGTCTGCAGTATCAATAATGCCTTGCAAAAAGAGATTGGACTTCTCAAGCTGGTCATAGAAAAAATTGTAATTCTGCGACAGCTCAAGCGCGGGTAAATCATTCTTAGCCATCATCTGAGAACGCAACACATTCAGCCCTGTAAAAAGCCAGCAACGTCCTGATGATTTCTGGTCTGTGATTCCTTTGCTTTCAACTTTATTCGAGAAATCCATATTGAATGAATCCGAGGCATCAAGATTTTTCGCAATCTTGTCAAGATCATTACTGTTAAGAGCATTGCGCAATGCCTTGGTCGGACCTTCACAAGAATATGATCCCCTGAGCTCCCCCATCAACTCTTGCGATATCCCGTTGCTCCCAGGATTCGATGCCATCACAGGACATAAACCCAGAACTACACATACTGAAAATAAAGATGGTTTCATGTAAACTGCTATACTAATTTATGTTAATTATTAAATTCAATTTAAACTTATGCCAACAAAAAACGTCAAAGTAATAAAATCAATAAAATATGACAAGTTAAAGAAACGATTTGAACATATTTCGAAAAAATAAACCAACCAGTTTCTAAAATACAAAATTAAAAATTTTAAGGATATGAAGAAAGCAATTTTAGGATTAGCATTTTTAACAATCGCAAGTGTATCATTCTCTGCAAGCGCACAGCAGAAAACATCTACCCAATGCGCAAATACAGAGTGTACTTTACAAAGGGAGTGTAAGGGAATAAAGAACTGTCCTGCCCAAAAAGGATGCTGCCTACAACAAAAGAATAGCCGCAAGTGCATTAATGCTCAGGCATGCGCTTTGGAGGGATTGAACCTTACTGACAAACAGAAAGGACAGATAGAAGCTCTTAACAAAGCCTCCGTAACATCAAGACAAGAGCTCTCAAATAAAGTCAAGAAGTCTAATAGCGTTACTAAAAATGAGCTGAAATCACAGCGCAAGGCAATCCGCGAACAGTATATCAAAGACCTTGGCAACATCCTGACTCCGGAACAATACGTAAAATTCCTTCAGAATTATTATGTAAATAATTCCGGACATCAAAAAAGAATGGGCAAAGCTACAATGAAGGGTCATAAGGGTCATAAAAGACAGATGAGGCCCTCTTGTCAACGGTCAAACCAAGATACTAAGGTCAGTGCCCAAATTGTAAAATAACAATACCCAATAATACCCAGAACGGGCTTCCGACAAATAAACCGGAAGCCCGTTTTGCATTTTTCCATTCAAATGCACAAAATTCAATTTGGCATTTAGAGAATTTTAATTTACTTTTGCTTGTTACAATGAATCGGTAAAATTTACCGGTTCATTGTATAATATATACTTGTATGCTCTTGAACCATAACTCAATGAAAAAGTCGATCATATTTCTATTACTGTCTTTCACTATATTATCAGCTTCAGCCTCAACTCATTCAGAGATTGCGCACGCTTTGGCAAAGCGAATAATACCCTCACTTTCCAACGATATTGTTTTTAAATCCATCGACACTCCTGTCGATACTTTTGCATACTACTCCAAAAACGGAAAAATAATTATAGAAGGCAATTCTGTCACATCCATGGCTGTTGGACTCAACAACTATATCAGGCGTCAACTTGGGGCAAACGTCTCATGGTTTGCCTCAAATCCCGTGCAAGTGCCCGAGCAGCTACCTCTTCCTGCGGAGTCATACGGGGCAAAAGCATCAGCGGACACACGTTTCTTTTTAAACTACTGCACATTCGGCTATACTATGCCATACTGGGAATGGTCCGACTGGGAGCGATTCATTGACTGGATGGCACTTAACGGTGTAACCATGCCATTGGCCATGACAGGTGCGGAACAATCATGGTATAAAACCTGGAGCAGTTTAGGATTATCTGATGATGAAATTCTGTCATCCTTCACAGGACCCGCTCATCTGCCTTGGCACTGGATGAACAATATCGACTGTTTTCAGGGACCATTGACAAAAAACTGGCTCAACAATCAGGAAAAACTGCAAAAACAAATACTTGCCCGCGAACGGGAATTAGGTATGACACCGGTTCTTCCGGCATTTGCCGGTCATGTGCCGGTTGCAGTAAAAAAACATTATCCCGATGCGCGGATCACAGAAATAAGCGAATGGGGTGGATTTCCCTCCACAGAACGCTGTTACTTCCTCGATCCGTCAGACCCGCTGTATTCCGAAGTACAGAAACGGTTCATTAATATTCAAACCGGACTTTACGGCACTGACCATATTTACGGAATAGATCCTTTCAACGAGGTAGACTCTCCCGACTGGAGCGAACAGTTTCTACATAACGCGTCTAAAGGAATATTCAAAACACT
>CAQFOZ010000082.1 GCA_948788915.1 uncultured Muribaculaceae bacterium
AGTATCTCTACAGGTGCAATTGCGGTGAAGCCGTGGTCAGCGGCTGCTTTGAGATGGTCTGCTGTTAAGTCGCGTCCACCGTTGTAGGCTGTATTGTTTTCCACAATGGTACCGTTCAGACTATGCACCAGCGGTGCTATGAGTTTTGGATCAAGATGATAGTTGTTGCCCGGTTCTCCGGTAGATAGCTTCACGGCTACTTTACCTTCTGCCTTGCCTCCCAATGCTTTGAAAAATCATAGCTCACAGATGCATATTGATTAGCCAGCCAATAGCCCATGCCCCGACGGTTGCCGTCGGTCGACTCATAACTAGCAGCGGCAAAAGCATGAAGCCCTCCATGCTTATATCCCGCCTTGACTCCATATTTCTGAGTGCCGTAGCTTCCGCCCATTGCCCGTAGGGAGCCTGCGAAACTTTCCTGTGTGGCACGGCGCGTGATAAGATTTACTGAACCGCCCATAGCTCCAGAACCATAAAGAAGTGATGACGGCCCGCTCACTACCTCTACACGTTGGACATCGTTGGTGACGTATGTGTCAGGCAGAGAGTGTCCGAACACTCCGGCCCATTGTGGCTGGCCGTCAATAAGGAACAAGACCTTGTTTCCGCCTCCGACACCACGTATGGAGACTGCTCCGGCACCACCTCCACTTACGCCATAACCGGCAAGTCCGCGCTCTGTTACAAACATTCCGGGGATTCTGTTCTGCAAAACGGGGAGTAGGTTTGTCTCTGTACTATTGTCGATTGTTGAACTGTCGACAATTTTTACATCCAGGGGAAGCAATGGCACGGGAGCTTTTGCAGCTCTTTCCACAACCACTACTTCTTCAAGAATTCTTGCCGTATCATTTTCTGCAGTTCCTCCGGCAACCGCAATGAAAGGCGTCAAAATGAAAACTGCAAATGATAATGTGGCTTTCATACTTGTCAGATTTCAATCCTGTTATTATATATATATATTGTATATATATTGAATATTTTATTGCCGGGCTGTATTGCTAATCTGTTTATTCGAGTTTGCGCAGGGATAAACAATTGCCATCCCAGACTGCATAGCTAAAGTTTGTGATCCAGTCTCCCAGTATTATAACTTCTGAATCCGTTCCGATAGGGATTCTGGCAAGAAGATGGATGTGTCCGTATATGAAATAGTTTATTTCAGGATGAGTCTTAAGATACTCTTTACTAAATGTGGATAGGTTCTCAAGTAAGTATGATGAATCGTAGGGATTTAGCCCCTCTGCCTTCCTGCTGTGTCCGCTCCATTTGCTGGCAAATGGAACAGTCCAACGTGGATGTATTCCGGAATACAGCTTCTGACACACTTTATTCCGGAATAGTTTTCTTAGAAATCTGAAAGATGGCTTTAGTTTACCTACACCGTCACCATGAGTCATGAAAAACACTTTGCCGTCGATTTCCTCTGTTATATATTCGTCCCGGACCGTTATTCCAAGTTCATTGGGAAGATAGTCGTGTATCCAGATGTCATGATTCCCAATAAGCCATACGATCTTTATTCCAGAATCCGACAATTCTGCAAGCTTGCCGAAAAAACGGACAAAGCCTCGGGGTATCACATATTTATATTCAAACCAGTAGTCAAGAACATCTCCGAGCAAATATATTGTATCTGCATCCTTTTTAATCGAATCAAGAAAGTCTACAATCCTTTTCTCCGCTTTCTTTGGGTCTGAGAAGTAAGGTGCGCCAAGATGAATATCACTCAGGAAGTAAACTTTCATAAGAAGCCAAGTTCAAGTTTTGCCTCTTCAGACATCATGTCCTGATTCCATTCCGGTTCGAATACAAGTTGTAGATCAATCTTATCCGGACCACTTATGCTCATCAGTTTCTGCCTGATATCTTCTACAATGAAATCAGCTGCGGGACATGATGGTGCGGTCAGAGTCATGTCTACATGTAATGTCTTGTCTGCTTGAGTATATTCTATCCGGTATATAAGTCCCAGATCATAAACGTTGACAGGAATTTCGGGATCAAACACTGTTTTAAGCAGTTCTACCGCTTCATGTGTTATTCTCAATTCTTCGTCGGTCTGGGGCTGTGCGATTGCATCTGTAGTGTCTTCCATAATCATGATTTAAGTGGTTTAGAACAGAACGGCAACATTAATTTGCCATCCTCTGGTGCATCCGCTGAAATTGTCAAGCTGTTTTGTTCTGATATCATAGGATACCCCCCAGCAATAACCCGCAGATAGCTGATATCGTTCGAAGAATTCTCCGCCAATACCGCACTGAAGACCTACGGATCCTGTCGGATGTTCTATGATTGGCAGCTTAGTAGTGGAAAGATTGAAGTTAAAAACTGGTCCTCCGTATACGAAAGGAGCCGCATAGTGCTCAAATCCGTTCATGCGGGTCCACTTGAAACGGATGTTTACTGGAATTTGCAAAGTGTGAAACCATATTTTCTCTTTGCCGAATCCTTGACTGCTCCAGATATGTTGATCTCCGAAATTTACGTTCGCCCCTCTCATTGAATATTTTAACGCAAGATCTATTCCGAATCCAATACCCGGAATCATAATCTCTCCCATTACCCCGACATTGGGACCGGTGAGCAATTCTGTGTTAACAAGCTTTTGTTTCCAGTAAATTTCGGAAATATTAATACCTGCGGTGGGCCCCCATCTGAATTCGGCTGAAGCCCCGAACGCTGTGGCTGCTATCATGAGGATAGCGAATATTCTTTTGATCATCTGTTGTAACTTCTTTGAAAATATATTTGTCTTGCCTCAATTAACTGTTTGCTTTGAGGTTGTGATGATATTTTATTTGAACAATATGGCGGCGGTGACAGTCCAATAGTTGTTTTTTACTTTTATATTATCACTGAGGTTCGTATTGTTCCCAATGGCTTTTACATATTTGACCACATTGTTTATTCCAAATGTATAACCACCTGATATCTGCAGATGTTTAAACAATTCAAATCCCAGACCAAGGTTCCATCCCATCTGAACAGTCTTTGTGCGTATGTCCTGGAATGTACTTTTGTCAAGTTTCAGTGCCATTGTGGGGCCTGTGAAAACCATGGGTTGGATGATTTTGCTTACAAGCGGTATTCCTATCTTGTATTTAAGATTAAGCGGTATCTCAAGGTAATTCTTATTTATAACACCTGTGTTTGCGTCATTTTGTACGTCTGCATTCATGTGTGTATACATGAGCGATAGATCAAAGCCTATCCCTATTGCGGGAGCAATATATTCCCTCATACCACCTGCCGTGAAGCCACATTTGTTGTCTGTGTTGAAATTGTCAGCGACATTGGAAAATTTTATATTGTCAAGATTTAATCCGGCTTTTACACCAAAACGTAATTTGGCAGATCCCTGACCTATGCACAACAATGCTATTAAAGCAATAAGAATTGTTCTTTTATTCATCATGTATTTTTTGTTTGTTACTTATTAAATTTTTACGCTGTTATACAATATTATGATTTCAGCACATCTTGCAACAGGACCATGATAGCCCTTGATGCAAAATTAGCAAATATATTTCAATTATCGTTTAAATTTGAATACTTACTTAATGTTCCTATGAGAATATTTTTTGGAATATTTTTTGTAGGATGGATCATACTCTTTCCTCTCATTTGCAAAAAATTCGTAATTTTGTGATATGAAGTATGCCGAGATATTATTGCCGTTGCCCTTGTATTCTACGTATACGTACGAAATAGGGGATGATATGGAAGACGATGTGAAGATCGGCTCAAGGGTGCTTGTGCAATTCGGCAAAAAGAAGTTCTATACCGGTATTGTGGAGATGATTCATTCCCGCGCTCCGGAAGGGTATGAGGTCAAACCGGTGATGGGTGTGCTCGATTCTGAACCGGTGGTGATATATCCGCAACTTAAATTCTGGAGATGGATCTCTGAATATTATCTGTGTTCCCCGGGAGATGTCTACAAGGCGGCTCTTCCGGCAGGATTGAAGCCGGAAAGTGAGACTTTCGTATCTTTGTCTTCTGATTATGAATTAAATGATGATGACAATCATAAACTGAGCGAGCATCAGGCGTTTGTTATTCAGCTCCTTCAAAATAAAAAAAGGCTTAAAATATCCGAGCTTGAGGCTGAGTTGAAAGTCAAGGATGCAACTCGTATAGTTAATACGTTGCTGACTGAAGGTATTGTAGAGGTAAGCGAACGTGTGGTTGAAAGATATAAACCTAAGCGTGTGACATTTGTCGATCTTTCGATAGATCGCTCGGAGATGGATTGCTTACATGCTTTTTTTGATATGACAAGCCGTTCACGCCAGCAGGAGAAAATGCTGGTGGCTTATCTTGAACTGTCAGGGTGGATGCAAACAAACCGGCAAATCAAGGCGGTTTCAAGAGATGAATTGCTTAGTGTTACAAAATGTTCGCCCGCAATACTCAAGGCTCTTGTTGACAAAGGAATATTCAGAACAGAGAAAAAAATTGTCAACAAGTTTTATTCGGCATCTGATACTAAGGAAATCACACTTGCAAAGCTTTCTCCTTCTCAGAAAAAGGCTCTTGAAGAACTTCGTGAATCATTTGGAAATAATCTCATAACATTGTTTCACGGCGTAACAGGTAGTGGTAAAACCGAGGTGTATACTCATCTGATTGCAGATTCGCTTTTGGAACATAAACAGGTACTGTATCTCGTCCCGGAAATTTCTTTGACTACCCAGCTGACAGATAGATTGCGTAAAGTTTTTGGCGACAAACTTATAATATATCATTCCAAGTTTACCGATACGGAGAGGGTCGAGGTCTGGAAACGTATGTTGGCTTCCAATGAGCCGCTTGTGGTATTGGGTGTAAGATCTTCCGTTTTTCTGCCGTTCAGAAATCTTGGCCTTGTAATTGTCGATGAGGAACACGAGTCTTCTTATAAACAGTTTGATCCTGCCCCGAGATATAATGCAAGGGATGCTGCAATCATTTTGTCGACTATGCACGGAGCAAAGATTCTTCTTGGATCGGCAACGCCGTCTGTGGAAACATATTATAAGGCTAAAACCGGAAAGTATGGTCTTGTCTCGCTTGCTGAACGTTATGAAGGTGCGGTTCTGCCCTCTGTGGAGGTAGTTGACATGCGTGACCAAAGAAAGAGAAAACTGAACAAAGGGATATTGTCTCAGCCATTGTATATGGCTACGGGAAAAGCTTTGAAAGATGGAAACCAGGCAATATTGTTTCAGAACAGGCGTGGGTTTGCTCCGGTGGTAGTATGTAGCCAGTGTGGCTGGACTCCAAAATGTCATGATTGTGATGTGTCTCTCGTCTATCATAAAAACAGCGGAATGCTGAGATGTCACTATTGTGGATATTCCAGACCCCTTCCAAAGCTTTGTCCGGCGTGTGGCCAGAATTCTATCGAAGTGTTTGGTTACGGCACGGAAAGAATTGCGGATGAGGTACATAATGAATTTAAAGAGTACCGGGTGTCGCGAATGGATCTCGATACGACACGCAATAAAGATGATTATCAGGAAATTATTGAGGAATTTGCTACACATCAGACTGATATACTTGTCGGAACTCAAATGGTGTCTAAAGGTCTGGATTTTGAGAAAGTAAAGGTTGTTGGTGTTATAAATGCCGACACTGTGCTCAATTTTCCTGATTTTAGAAGTAACGAGCGTGCCTTCAATATGCTTGAGCAGGTAGCGGGAAGAGCAGGAAGAAAAGGGGAGAGGGGGGCCGTGTTTATACAGACTTCAAAGCCGGAAGAACCGGTATTGAAATATGTTAAGGCTCATGATTATATTGGCTTTTATAATGAGGAGCTAAAGGAACGATTAAGATATAATTATCCGCCATATGTGCGGGTTATAAATATATATATTAAAAACAAGGATGCAAAAATGGCGGACGAAGGAGCGGTAATTCTTGTTTCGGCACTAAAAAAATATTTCGGGGACAGAGTTCTGGGGCCGGAAAAACCGTTCGTGTCGCGTGTCGCAACATGGTATATTCAGTCTATTATGCTGAAAATAGAGACTGGCGCTTCTATGAAAAAAGTAAAGAATTTGCTAAGAGGTATATTCTCGTCCGTTTCTCATATACCACAGATAAAGACTTCAATGATTTATTATGATGTGGATCCTGTGTAAAACTAAACACACTCACTCATAGGAATGATTACAATGAAATTTATTAAATTTGTATTAGAAACAGTTTAAATTTATTTCCGAGGAATTTTGAGAGTCGTGTTTGAG
>CAQFOZ010000083.1 GCA_948788915.1 uncultured Muribaculaceae bacterium
ACGAATTCTTGATCCCAATATTATCGGTGAAGATCATTATAATACGGCTCAGGCTGTTAAACAGTTGTTGCAGAAATATAACGAGCTGCAAGATATTATTGCTATTCTTGGTGTTGATGAACTTAGTGATGAGGACAAACTTGTTGTAGCACGTGCACGTAGAGCTCAGCGTTATTTGTCTCAGCCGTTCCATGTTGCCGAGCAGTTTACCGGACTTAAAGGTGTTATGGTTCCGTTGTCGGAAACTATTCGCGGATTCAAGATGATTCTTTCGGGAGAGCTCGATGATCTTCCCGAACAGGCATTTCTTAATGTCGGTACTATTGATGAGGCTATTGCCAAGGGCAAGAAGATGCTTGAAGAGGTTAAGTAATTAATATATCAGACTTCAGCCATGACACTTGAAATCATATCCGCTCATGAAATAAAGTTTACGGGAGAAGTGTTGTCTGTGACATTGCCCGGTGAGCTTGGGTCGTTCACAATATTGAAAAACCATGCGGCATTAATATCCGTGTTGAATAAAGGTGCTGTGAAATATACAACTCCGGATGGAGTGGAGAATTACATTGATATTGACGGAGGAATAGCCGATGTTAATGACAATGTTGTGTCAGTATGTGTGTATTGATGTATAATTAAAGGAGAAAGGTATACAAAATTTAATAATATGAAATTAAAATTATTCATATTCACAATATTAGCGGGATTGCTTATTTGTAACCCGGTAAGTTTGTATGCGTCGGAAGATGAGTCATCAAAAGAAGATCAGCTGGATGTGAAGGAGTTGATTTTTGACCATTTAGGAGACGGATATGGATGGGAAGTGCCTTTCGCTCATGTATACCGGATTCCGCTTCCTGTTATTGTCAAGGCTGAAAATGGCCAGTGGTTCTGTTTTTCTTCAGACGATCTTACAGAAATAGAAATTACAAAAGATAGAAAAACAGGTGAGGAAAAGAAACATCTTGTCCCTGTCGTAAAAAATATTGTCCGTGATGGTAAGAACTATCAGTTTACTTTGTCTCACAGTGAAGATAATAAGAATAAGGTAGTTCAGTTGATTACTAAACCTGATGGCAAGATAGTCGAGTATCGTCCGCTTGATTTGTCAATCACAAAGAACGTTGCCGCATTGTTTATTAGTGCGATTTTATTGACCTTAATTGTTATGAGTCTCGTAAGATTCTATCATAAAAAAGGTTTGCAGGCTCCACGAAAGGGTCTTGGATTTTTTGAGATGCTTGTGTCGTTTGTATATTATGATACGATTAAGAGCACATTGGGTGAAAATGCAAAAAAATTCGGTCCTTATTTGCTTACCTGCTTCTTTTTTATTTTGACAATGAATCTTGTTGGATTGATAGTGATTTTTCCGGGTGGTGCCAATCTGACGGGTAATATTGCCATAACATTAGTGCTTGCGTGCATGACATTTGTTGTGACCAATATTTTCGGGAATAAACATTATTGGAAAGAGATTTTTTGGCCGGATGTACCAATTTGGTTGAAATGTCCACTCCCAATCATGCAGTTTATAGAAATCTTTGGAATCTTCACAAAACCGGCCGCTTTGTGCGTACGTCTGTTTGCAAATATGATGGGTGGTCATATAATTGTGATTACTTTGACAGTTTTGATTTTTATTTTTGCAGCTTTTGGTAGCGCCGTTGCTGGAGGAGCAACTGTTGTGTCAGTCTTGTTTTCTGTTTTCATGCTTGCTTTGGATGTGTTGGTAAGCTTTATCCAGGCATATGTGTTTACTTTACTTTCAACTCTGTTTATAGGAATGGCTGTAGAGAAACATGAAGAACATGATCACAAAAATCCGGAACAACAGGCAGAACGCCTGTCTGACGTAGCCGCTGCGATAGATTTGAATAAATAAAACATTAATATAATAATTAAAAAAACTGAATTATGTTAACAACAATTTTAGCAGAACTTTCACTTCAGCCTATAGCAGGACTTGGAGCAGCTTTGGGAGCAGCATTGGCAGCAATCGGTGCAGGTATCGGTATCGGTAAGATTGGTTCTTCTGCAATGGAAGCAATAGCACGTCAGCCGGAAGCAGCCGGTGATATCCGAAGCAATATGATCGTTATTGCAGCACTTATTGAGGGTGTTGCTCTTTTTGCCGTGATTGTTTCAGCACTTGCACTCTTTATTAAATAATAAAGTTATATGGAATTATTCACGCCCGATTTTGGCTTGGTATTCTGGATGTTCGTATCGTTCATCTTGCTTTTCCTTGTCTTGGCAAAATGGGGCTGGCCTGTGATCATTAAAATGATGGACAACAGAGCAGCTACCATTGACCAGGGCGTTGAAAATGCTAAGCAAGCCAGAGAACAACTGGACAATGCCCGGGAAGAGGCAAAGAAATATATTGTCGAGGCGCAGTCTCGTCAACAGGAAATGCTTCGCGAAGCTGCTAAAATGAAAACCGAACTGATTGAGCAGGCCAAAAGTGAGGCGGCAGAAGCCGCGCGCAAAGAGATGGAGGCTGCAAAGGTTTCAATAGAGCAAGCCCGGAAGGAGGCTGAGTTGCAATTCCGTAACGAAGTAGGTAAGTTCTCTATCCAAATCGCCGAGAAAATGGTGAGACATAAGATGGAGGATTCTGCCGCTCAGGAGAAACTTGTTGATAAATTATTGGAAGAAATAGAGCAAAACTGATTGTAAATGATTGCAGGATTAATCCCACACCGATATGCAAAGGCTTTGTTCAAGTTCGCAAGCGAACATGACAATGCCGAGAAAGTGTATGAAGAGATGAAGTGTGTCATCTCTGCTTTCAGTAGTAATCCATCTCTTGACAAAGTGATGTCTAACCCTTATATAGTAGAGGAAGATAAAGAGAAATTACTGCTTTCTGCTGTAGGGAGTGCTCCGAGTGATGATTACAGGAGGTTTGTTAGATTGATTCTTGAGCACAAGCGGGAGTCCTTCGCCTATCTTATGGCTTTGGCATATCGGGAGATTTATCGCGTGCGCAATAATATATCGCAAGTGAAAATTCAGACAGCCGCTCAGTTGCCGGAGAGGGAAATGAACAGACTCAAAAATCTTGTGAGTTCAAAATTTCCGGACAGCAAATTGGAGTATACTATTGCCGTTAATCCGGACTTGATCGGAGGATTCGTGATTGATGTAGATTCCGCAAGAATGGATGCTTCGGTGAAGGGTGAATTGGAACAATTACGTCAAAACTTATTAAGCGTTAACTAAAGATGCTAAATCCCAGCGAAATATCTGATGTTTTAAAACAAGAGCTCGAAAACATCAATTCTAAAGTCAAATTTGAAGAAGTGGGCACGGTTCTCAATGTAGGAGATGGTGTGGCTCATGTGTACGGACTTGAAAATGTGAGAAGTAATGAGCTTGTTGAATTCGAGAACGGTGCTAAAGGCGTTGCCCTGAACCTCGAAGAGAGTAACGTAGGTGTGGTTCTTCTTGATAAGGTTAATTCGATAACTGAAAATATGTCGGTGAAGCGCACGGGTGAGATTGCATCTATTCCCGTTGGTGAAGGTCTTCTCGGACGTGTGATCAACATGCTTGGACAACCGATAGACGGTAAAGGTCCGATTGAGGGTGAACTTATACCACTGCCGTTGGAGCGTAAGGCTCCCGGTGTTATATTCCGTTCCCCTGTGGTGCAGCCGTTGCAGACTGGACTGAAAGCTGTCGATTCAATGATTCCGATAGGTAGGGGGCAGCGAGAGCTTATCATTGGAGACCGCCAGGTTGGAAAAACTGCAATTGCAATAGACACAATTATCAATCAGCGAGAAAATTATGAGGCTGGAAAACCGGTTTATTGTATATACGTGGCAATCGGTCAGAAAGCATCTACTGTTGCGTCTATTGTAAATACGCTTACAAAATACGGTGCCATGCCTTATACGGTAGTAGTGGCAGCGAATGCTTCGGATTCTGCATCAATGCGTTATTATGCTCCGTTTGCGGGCGTTGCGATTGGTGAGTATTTCCGTGACTCGGGACGTGATGCTCTAATTGTTTATGATGATTTGTCCAAGCAGGCTGTCGCTTACCGTGAAATATCTTTGATTCTAAAGCGTCCTTCAGGTCGCGAGGCTTATCCGGGAGATATTTTCTATCTTCATTCTCGCCTTTTGGAAAGAGCTGCTAAGATTATCAATGACCAAAAAGTTGCTGAGGATATGAATGACTTGCCGGAAGTGATGAAGCCTCTTGTAAAAGGTGGCGGATCCTTGACTGCATTGCCTATCATAGAGACCCAGGCAGGTGACGTGTCTGCATACATACCTACAAACGTGATATCTATTACAGACGGACAGATTTTCCTTGAGACAGCATTGTTCAACCAAGGTATTCGCCCGGCTATCAATGTGGGTATTTCTGTGTCCCGTGTAGGCGGTAGCGCGCAAATAAAGGCTATGAAAAAGGTTGCCGGTACTTTGAAAATCGCACAGGCTCAGTATCGTGAGCTGGAGTCTTTTACAAAGTTCGGTGGTGATGTAGATCCTGTGACTGCAAGGGTTATTGACCGTGGTAGAAAGAATCAGAGACTGTTAATACAGCCTCAGTATCATCCCTGGCCTGTTGAAAACGAAATCGCGGTTATATATTGCGGTGTAAACGGATTGCTTGAGAATGTGGATCTTGATAAAGTTGAGGAATTCCAGACTCAGTTTATTCAGCTTCTTAAGATGAAATATCAGAAAGAGGTGCTTGACAAATTGCGTCAGGGAGTATTGGATGATGATGTGGCAGATAAAATCACACAATGTGCCACAGAGGTATCTGAATCTCTAAAAGCAGATAAACAGTAAAATTGCTTAGATAATTAACCACTCTTTTAATATTTATGGCAACCCTGAAGGAACTAAAGGTAAGAATTGGATCTGTGGCTTCAAGTGAGAAAATCACAGGTGCCATGAAGATGATATCATCCGCGAAGGTACATAAGGAGGAACAAGGCCTTAAAAGACTAAAACCGTTCAAAGATCAGATAAAATCGATTATGGGTCATATTCTTTCTACTGGTGAGAACTTCAATTCTCCTCTGATAGAAGACCGCGAAGTAAGAAAGGTTGCTATTGTCGTGTACGGCTCGGATGACGGTCTGTGCGGTGCATATAATTTAAATATCTTTAAGGGGCTACTTGTTGAATGCAATCGTTTGCAGGATAAGTATGGAGATGTGGAAATTTCAATATATCCGGTTGGACGCAAAATGTCCAAGGCCTTGTCTCACCTTAAAGACGGAAACATTAAAGTTGTTGATGCCGAACCCCTCAGCAGTAAAATGTCGGGTGACAGTGTTACCGAGTTCACCAAGAGTATAAGAGACTCCTTTTTGCAAGGGGTTTATGATCTTGTAGAAACCGTTTACATGGCATTTCAGTCAATGTCAAGACAAAAACTTACTGTTGAGCAACTTTTTCCGGTGTCTGAAAAGATTCTGACTGGGGAAGCAGATATTGACGACAATCAGATGTATCTTTTTGAACCTTCCGCCAATCGAATATTTAATGAGGTATTGCCAATGTTTGTAATGTCGAGCATGCAGGAGATTACAGTCCAGAACCGCGCTTCAGAACAGGCTGCACGTGTGATGGCAATGCAAAGTGCGAATGACAATGCCAAAAAACTGTTTGAGGAACTCCAATTGGAATATAATAAGTTGCGTCAGCAGAGCATAACGACGGAATTGCTCGATATTTTAGGCGGACAAGTAGAGAAATAGACAATAATTCAGTAAAAGAATAAATTTAGTAGTAAAGTGGGAAATATAAAAGAATATTTCACATCGGTAGGTCAGGGAGTGAAAAGTCTTTTGACCGGTATGGGGGTGACTGCAAAAGAGTTTGTCACTCCGAAGATTACAGAGCAGTATCCTGAAAACAGAAAAACACTTGAGATTTCAGACCGTTTCAGGGCTGTGCTGACTCTAAAATATGACGAGGAAGGTAAACATCGTTGTATCGCATGTGGCATATGTCAGATGAATTGTCCTAACGGTACGATCAGTCTGACAACCAAAATGATTGAGATGCCTGACGGGAAGAAAAAACGTAAACTTGATAAATATATGTATGATTTAGGGAGTTGTACGTTTTGTATGCTTTGTGTTACAACTTGTCCGCAAAATGCTTTGGAGTTTTCAAATGATTTTGAACAGGCTGT
>CAQFOZ010000084.1 GCA_948788915.1 uncultured Muribaculaceae bacterium
TGCAAGTATTGAAGCAGACCGATTTTAAATTCAAAGGTCAGAAGAGTGTTTATCATGGCAAGGTCAGAGATGTGTATAATATCAATGACGATCTGATGGTGATGGTGATGGTTGCTACCGACCGCATCTCCGCGTTTGACGTGGTGCTTCCGGAAGGTATTCCCTACAAGGGGCAGGTGTTGAACCAGATAGCTGAGTTTTTCCTTGATTCCACCAAGGATATAGTGCCCAACTGGAAAGTGGCAGTTCCGGATCCGATGGTTACGGTGGGACTTTGTTGCGAGCCGTTGAAGATAGAGATGATAGTGCGCGGCTATATAGCAGGTTCCGCATGGCGCGACTATGCGGCTGGCGCACGTGAGATTTGCGGTGTCAAGTTGCCGGAAGGGCTGAAGGAGAATCAGAAACTTCCCACACCTATTCTTACTCCGACAACGAAAGCCGATGCCGGTCATGACCAGAATATCTCGCGAGAGGAGATCATAGCACAGGGGATAGTGCCTGAAGAGATCTATGCACAGGTAGAGAAATATGCTCTTGCCCTGTTTGAGCGCGGTACGGAGATTGCCGCAAAACAAGGTCTTATTCTCGTAGATACAAAATATGAGTTCGGATTGAAAGACGGCAAGGTAATTCTTATTGATGAGATTCACACTCCGGATTCTTCCCGTTATTTTTATGCCGAAGGGTATGAGGAGCGTCTCGAGAAAGGGGAAGAGCAGCGTCAACTTTCAAAAGAGTTTGTGCGCAAATGGCTTATAGCAAACGGATTTATGGGAAAAGCAGGTCAGCAGGTGCCGGAAATGACAGCTGAATATTGCAATGAGGTAAGCCAACGCTACATAGAGCTTTACGAGCACATTACGGGCAAGAAATTCGATCCGGCATCAGACTGCGGTAATCTTGAGCAGCGTATTGAGCGCAACACTGCCGAGTGTCTTGCGAAACTTGAGAAATAGACACGGTCATGGTAAAGCATATAGTGACGTTTAAGTTCTCAGGTACAGATGAAGAGCGCAAGAATGCGTGCGACAGATTCAAGGCTGCGTTGATGGCTCTTCCGGAACAGATTGAATGTCTTGAGAGCATGGAAGTAGGTATAAATGAGAATCCGGCGGAATGTTGGAATCTCGTGCTGACTGCGATTGTACCCAGTATGGCTGACGTAGAGGTTTACGCCAAGCATCCCGCGCATGTCGCCGCCGCAGGACTGGTGAAGCCGCAGATAGAATCGCGTGCGTGCGTGGACTATGAGTTTTAATTGTTTACACAGTTTTCTTGGAAATAAAATTGGGGACGTCTTCGCGACGTCCCCTTGTTTTGTTCATTAGTCAGGTTTCGAAAAGTATTATTATTATTATCTGTGTAGCTTATCCGGATCAAAATCTCTGAGCCATGTGATAGTCATTGTTTCCGGGTCAACACTTAGTCCACCTTTTTCCTCGATTGTCTTGAGGTAATATTTTTTGAGTTCATCTATTTTCTTGTTTGCCTTTTTGGGCTGGTCTGCCATCATTTTGCGGATAACCCGTGAGTCGAGGGCTATTTTATAGAATGCCACGCGTATGAATTTCCAATTCTGGTCGGTCAGGTTGTATTTTTTCTGCAATGTATTTGCGACTGCGTTTCCTTCGGCATCAGCCTCGGCATCGTAAACACCGCGATAATACTGGGCAAGTTGCTCTTGATCGAGAATATCGTTAAGAGTTTTTTCACGCATCCGGTTCAGCTGGTTTTTCCCTTTTGGTGTGAGTACGCCTTCATTGTCGTTTATGCATTTGATGAAGAGATCGTTCTCTTTGTCAATAGCCTTTGCAAGAGCAATTTGCTGATCTGCCGAAAGTTTAACATTCTTGCAGACTTCAAAAGCGGCGCGTTGTGTGGCGGGGGAGAATTTGGCGAGAGCCTTGGTGTCAAGGGTTTGCGCGAATACAGGCATAGCCATGACAAGCAAACCTGCAGATATGATTTTTTTTAGATTCATAAGGTTCAGTTTTAAAGATAAAATTTCTATCTTTGTACAAATTTAGTAAAAACTTTATAACCTGATCATGAATTACGACAAAAATATTAAATATTTGGTTTGCGGACTGAATGTGCTTGCTTTAAGTCCTGTGGCAGCCAATGCAAAACCGGTCGATGCGAAGCGAACAGACAATCGCCCCAATGTGCTTCTGATAGCTGTTGATGACATGAAACCCTGGCTTGGAGCTTATGGCGACACCATTGCCAAAACACCGAATATGGACAGGCTCGCGGCTAACGGAGTTGTCTTTAACAATGCATATTGTCAGGTTGCCCTCAGCGGGCCTACAAGAAGTTCGCTGATGACCGGCCTGAATCCGGATCATACCGGAGTGTGGTGGCTTATGGGCTCTTTTCGTAAGAATAATCCTGATATCGTCACAATGCCCGAGGCTCTGAAGAACAACGGCTATGAGACTGTGGGCGTAGGGAAGGTATATCATCCGCTAAAGGATAAAGCAGTGAAAGATGATCCCAAGTCATGGAGTCTTCCTTATGTAAAGGCGCAGGGAGCCACATATGCTCTTGCGAACGGCAGGGTAGCCACAGAGTGCGCCGATGTCCCCGACAACGGTTATGTTGACGGGATCATAGCCGAAGAGGCGGTGAAGACATTGCATAAACTCAAAGACAGCGGCAAGCCGTTTTTCTTTGGTGTAGGATTCAAGAAACCGCATCTTCCTTTCTGTGCCCCCAAGAAATATTGGGATATGTATAGCCGGGACAGGATGCCGGTAGCACAGTTCCAGGACATGGCACTTGACGATGTGGAATATTCATATCACAATTCTCTGGAGGTGAAGGGTTATTCAGATATTCCTCCGTTTGAGAGTTACCAGGATACAAAACACCTTGACACAGATACACAGAAACGTCTGCTTCATGCGTATTATGCCTGCATATCATATACGGATGCCCAGGTAGGCAAGGTGCTTGACGCTCTGGAAAAAGAAGGCTTGGCTGATAATACTGTAGTTATTCTTTACGGAGATCACGGCTATCATCTCGGAGATCATGGCCTGTGGAACAAAATGACTAATTTCGAAAATGCCACGCACGTGCCTTTCATGATATCGGCTCCAGGGATGAAGAAAGGGGTGAAATGTGATTCGCAGGTGGAATTCCTTGATATGTTCCCTACAGTGTGCGAACTCACCAGGACAAAGCATCCGCAGAAGCTCGACGGCAAGAGCCTTGTGCCAGTGCTTAAAAATCCGAAAGCGAAGGTTCATGATTATGTGATGAGTCAATATTCACGAACGACAACCGAAGATTATACAATCTCTTCCGATCAGGATCTTGCCGGAAAGGCCGAGTATCTGAAAAATGATATTCACGGCTATGCAATCCGCGATCCGAGATACCGTCTTGTTGAGTGGACCAAGGGGTTCAAGACATATCAGCCTTTTGACGAAAGCAAGGTGGTGGCATATCAGTTGTTCGATTATGAAAAGGATCCGCAGGAGACAAGAAATCTCGCTAACGATCCTGCGTATGCCGGAGTTGTAAAGAAACTCAAGAAGCAATTGCGCGAATACTATGCGCGAAGCTATTCCTCACCGATGAGCGCACCGATAGAAAAGTGTGCGAGAGGGGAATAGTCAGGAAGATATATATTGCACATTCTGTTAAAAAAGCATTTTTTGAGCCGTGAATACTGCTCAAATGTGTATTTTAGCGATAGGAAATCAAATTAATTTCATTAAATTTGATTTCCTATTCTTTGTTAATAACAAAATCAATACATAATGAAAAAAATTTTATCTCTTGCAGCTTTGACTGCCATGGGTGCTGTGACAGGGGCCTATGCCGCAGGCAAATCAAAACCGAATGTTATTTTCATTCTGATGGATGATGCCGGATATGGTGATTTCGGATGTTACGGGCAGAAAAAGACCGAGACTCCTAACATCGATAAATTGTCTGAAAACGGTATCCGTTTTACAAACATGTATTGCTCGTGTCCGCTGTCTTCCCCTTCACGTTGTGGTCTGTTGACAGGCATACATTCGGGACATGCCCAGATACGTGCCAACGACGAGATGACATGGCGCGGAGATGTCTGGAACCATGAGGCTATGCTTAAAGATTCCACTCTTGAGGGTCAGGCTCCGATGCTTAAGGGCACTCCCACACTGGGAAACGTGCTGAAGAAAAACGGATATGCAACGGCAATGGTAGGAAAATGGGGTGTCGGAAGTCCTACATCGGAATCAACTCCCAACAAAATGGGTTTTGATAAATATTACGGCTGTATCTGCCAGCGTCAGGCACATAACTACTATCCTCCTTTCTTGTGGAATAACGATAAACGAGAATATCTTGACAACAAGCTTGTATGTCCGGGTACCGGCCTCGATGCAGGAGCAGATCCGTACGATATCAACAGCTATGCAAAATACACAGGGAATATCTATGCTCCCGACAAAATGTATGAGCATGTAATCGGGTTTGTGAACGATAATAAAGACAAACCGTTCTTTTTGATGTGGACCACTCCTCTTCCTCACAGCCCTATGCAGGCACCGCAGAAGTGGGTGGACTATTATGTGAAGAAATTCGGTGACGAGAAACCTATAGAAGGTAAAGGATATTACCCTTCGCGTTATCCCCGTGCCACATATGCTGCCATGATTTCATATTTTGACGAGCAGGTTGGCGGTCTTGTGGCAGAACTGAAGCGTCTTGGAATATACGACAATACGATGATTATTCTGACAAGCGATAACGGTCCTGCCAACAACTCCTGTTCATCTACTACATGGTTTGACAGCGCACAGCCTTTCCGTTGCGGCAAGGGATGGGGCAAAGCCTCGTTGCGCGAAGGTGGCATACGTATGCCTTTCATTGTGACATATGGTAAAAAGATTAAGCCGGGAGTTTCCGACCACATGGGTTATTTCCCAGATGTGATGCCTACATTGTGTGAACTTACCGGTGCAGAATGTCCTGAGACAGACGGTAAATCCTTCCTGCCCACGCTCTTTAACAAGAAGCAGCCTCAGCATGAGTATCTTTACTGGGAGTATCCTGGCAGCAGAGGCTGGATTGCCGTTCGTGAAGGGAAATGGAAGGGACTTCTCCGCAAAGTAAGAGACAACAATAATAAATTTGAGTTGTTTGATCTTGAAGCGGATCCGCGTGAGACAACCAATCTTGCCGATAAATATCCGGAAATAGTGGAACGCATGTGGCAACGTGTGGCTGAGTCACACGAGCCTAATCCCAATCCTTTGTTTAATATGGAAATCCCGGCTCATTAATATTTGCCGGATAAAATCATACAGACATAATACAGAATGAGACTGTCTAACAAGTTGAACTGCACCCCAAAAGTTAGACAAAAAACTTTTGGGGTGCTTTTTATGAAGT
>CAQFOZ010000085.1 GCA_948788915.1 uncultured Muribaculaceae bacterium
TTAGTCTAATAAGGCTAACCGAATCTGTGTGTCATAAACATAGCTGAGTAGTTACGGGTAATTTGTAATTTAATATTACTATATTTACGCAAATTAACCAAACTTCATAATTAATAATGTTAACCAGACTAAAATCTATCTTTGCCGCATTTCTTGTTGTTTGTTTTTCTGCCACGCTATATGCGGCAGACCGTATCAGCTACCTGGGGATGAACTGGGATGAATCCCGGGCATGGGAAGAAAACGGACTATGGTTCACCATAGATCCGGCTCAGACAGACAAAGGATGCGCAGTGCTGCTTCCGAAACATCAAACTGCAGGACAAGCACAGAACATATCCATTCCACAGAACAGCAGAGGTTTTGAAGTAGTAGCCATTTTAGGATCTGCTTTCCGTAACAATACATCTGTTACTTCCGTTCAGATTCCCAATACCGTACGTGACATCGAACCTGGTGCATTCGCAGGCACTATAAATTTGAGTACAGTAAATATTGACTCGCAAAATGCACATTATACAACAATCGGCGGAGTTGTGTTCAGTGCCGACAGAACACAACTTATTCTGTGGCCGGCAGCTCTTACTGATGTGAATTGGGATAACAACACATTATCTCAAATCAGAACAGATTTGTCGCATATAGCAGATTGGAGTTGCGCGTATGTGAAGGAATTTCCCCGAAATATATTTCGCACCCTCTATAATATTCAATATATTGGCAACTACGCGTTTTACAATTCCGGACTTACAGGCATTTCTTCATCCAGGATTGAAAATATCGGAAGCCACTCGTTTGACGGATGCAAAGATTTGACCGCATTCTCCATCACAAATGTAATAAAATCAATTGGAGACTATGCATTTGCCCGGTCGGGGGTAAAATCCGGAGTTATCAATTTCTCTGATTACAATCAATATATCGGGAAAGGAATCTATGCCGAGTGCAAACAACTTAAAAGTTTCTCAGCAAATATTAGTTCAGAGGAGCCAAGCATTCGTATTCTCAACGATTCCTGTTGTTATGGGTGTGATATACTTGAGACTGTTAGTTGCCGGATACCCGCTCTTGGCAAAAGCGTATTTGAAGGATGCACTGCCCTGAAAGGCGTTACATTATACGAGCAAGTAACCGAAATTCAGTCAAAAGCATTTAGTGGCTGCACGGGTATGAGTTCCATATCCAGCTATAATCCGGTTCCTCCTGCATTCGCAGACGATGCATTCGCCAATGTACCTAAATCATGCTTATTGACAGTAATGGCAGATTACATAGAAGCATATCGGTCATCTCCATGGAACAACATATTCACAATGCTGCCAGAGGAGATCAAGATTGAAAACTTAACTTATCATCTCGATGCAAAGAACCTTGGGGCCTATTGCACTTACTATGACGGGACAGAAACTGAAGTCACAGTTCCTGCGAACATAACGGTATGTGGCATGGACTTCATAGTATACAGTGCCATAGGAAATGTGGCGTTAAACAGCAGAAACATTCTTCGCAAAGTAAATCTACCGCCAACCGTTACACAAATAGGAGGCTTCTACGGATGCACCGAACTGACAGAAATAAACTTTCCCGACAATTTGATACATATTAACAACGATGCATTCACAAACTGTGTAAAGCTTGGCAATCCGACAATTCCTGCTTCAGTTGAATTCATAGGGAATAATCCTTATCGGGGATGTACGTCCATCACATCGATAAATGTTGCCGAAGGTAATAAGGCATATGTGTCTCATAACGGAGATCTCTATTCAATTGACGGGACACAGCTGATAGCCACACCGTCTTCCCGCAGCTCTGTCACAGTAAGAGAAGGGACTGTCAGAATAGCTCCTTATGCATGTGCCGGCTCCCCAAATCTCAAAACAATCACAATTCCGGCCTCGGTGTCATCTATGAATATGGCTTATTCAATATTCATAGACTGTCCGGTACTTGAAAATATCAACGTGTCCAAAGAAAACAATCACTACCATTTCAGCAACGGAGGTCTGTACTATGGAATTCCGGGTGAGTCGGTATTGATAGCAGTTCCGCAATCATTCAAGACTATAGTAGTTAACGAAGGCACGTATCTTATTGATTCCAATGCTTTCTTACAATCACCTATACTTGAATCAATTGACATACCTGCAACAGTCTCTCGGATTACAGCATCCGCTTTTGGAAACTGCAAAGCTCTGAAATCGGTAACATGTCGTAGCAACACTCCTCCTGTATGCGAATGGCGAGAGGGAATGGAAAATACTATTGACGTGTCGAAAGCTACTCTCTATGTACCTGCCGGTGCATCAGGAGAATATCGCAAAGAACCTAATCTGTTATGGAGCCGTTTCGGATCAATCATAGAATTGAGTTCGTCGTCCATTGAGAGTGTGGATGCAGATGAAAGCAACGCACCGGTCGAGTATTTCAATATGCACGGAATGCGTGTAGAAAATCCCTCATCCGGCATATTTATACGACGTCAAGGAAATACCGTCACAAAAGTTATGATCCGCTGATTAAACCAGCAATATAATATTATTTACATTTGAAAACGGCACGTCAAATCTCCGACGTGCCGTTTTCAAATGTAAATCAATATTCACTTATCTTCACCTCCGCACTGGCATTGTAAGTAAGTATTCAAATTTAAATGATAATAGGTGTTTTTTAATCTTTTATACTTACTTATTAATTATTTTATAACTTACACATATTAATATTATCCGTTTGGTATAAATTTTATAACTTACTTTTATGGACTACGTGGAATTGAACAATCTCTTTTGCGACGGAGAAGATGCGTTTCTTGATCATAAGGACTATCGGCTTGCCCTCGATTGCTTCTCAGAAGTTCTGATCAAGGCATTAGACCGAAGGAAGGATCCGGACATGGCGGCTCTTGCTGTCGACGCGTATGAATATATAGGCACACTATATTCATGTGAGGATGAATTTGTATGGGAAGAGTCAAGCAGACTCATAAACATGTATCAGCCGATATTAAACGAGCTGAAAAAGGGGATATTCCTCCAATATAACACTGTTACAAATCTATAACACTGTTACAAATCGTGAAAAATGGTTACAAAATCCGTAAAATAGGTTCCTTGTTAAAATTCTTATAGTTTAATTTTGCATAAAGGAAGAGCTATCAAAGTTCATCGGAAATAAATTTAAACAGTTTCTTATAAATTGCTAAAAATGAATCGTATAATCATTTCAATATTATTGACTCTGATAACAACTCAGACTATGGCACAACAGAAAATAGTACAGACTGCCGGGCGTCAACAACTTGGAGACTTTGCGCCCGAGTTCGCACGGCTTAACGATGATATCCTTTTCGGAGAGGTCTGGAGCCGCAATGATCTCCTCTCCCTTCGTGACCGAAGCCTTGTCACAATCACCTCACTGATATCCCAAGGCATAACAGACTCTTCACTTACATATCATCTGCAAGAAGCCAAAAAGAACGGCATCACGCGTACCGAGATCGCTGAAATACTCACCCACATTTCATTCTATGCAGGATGGCCTAAAGCATGGGCGGCATTCCGTCTTGCCAAAGATGTATGGAACGACGACATAAAAGGAGACGATGCAAAGGCTGAATTTGCACGCTCCATGATTTTCCCTATCGGAGAGCCCAATACTGCATATGCACAGTATTTTACGGGCAACAGTTATCTTGCAAAGGTTTCATCAGGTCAGATTCCATTTGCAAATGTCACATTCGAGCCGGGATGTCGCAACAACTGGCATATCCATAAAGCCGAAAAGGGAGGCGGACAGATGCTTGTAGGTGTAGCCGGCCGAGGATGGTATCAGGAAGAGGGCAAACCGGCGGTAGAGATTCTTCCCGGCACCGTAATTCACATTCCGGCAAATGTAAAACACTGGCATGGGGCGGCAAAAGATTCGTGGTTCGCACATCTTGCATTTGAAGTTCCCGGAGAAAAATCGGAAAACATCTGGCTTGAGCCGGTCTCTGATACAGAATACAACAAGCTTGGCACAAAATAATCAGATTGTCTGATTTTTACAGACCGAATCCTGAAAAGCACAACAGACCGCGCCATGTAATTTGGTGCGGTCTGTTTTTAATTACGCCGTATATATCATACACGATTATCATAGGCTACATGTCTATAACAACGCGAGATAGGCAACATACAGGAGAAGCAATACAGCCCCTTCTATTCGGGTGATAGTACGTTTCTTATATACTTGGCCGCAAAGCCAGAAAAGAACACACCCGGCCAATAATATCATTAAATCATATATTCCAATAGATCCGAAAGGCAGCGGCTTTATTACCGAGGTGACCCCAAGCACTAAGAAGATATTAAAAATATTACTGCCGATAACATTACCAACAGCCATATCCGCCTTCCCCTTAACAGCCGCCACAACAGAAGTTGCAAGTTCCGGCAACGATGTTCCTGCAGCGACAATGGTAAGGCCAATGAGTGTTTCACTCATTCCAAGCGCACGCGCAATACCTGTTGATCCGGCAACAAACCTGTCTCCTCCATAAACGAGAGCCGCCAGTCCTCCTACTATAAACACAAGCATTTTCCACACAGGCATCTCTTTCCTGCCGTCCACATTTTCCCCGCCGGTACCTGCCGGTAATGCGCTCCTGTCCACGGTCGCAAACGTATAGCGCATATATATGATGAAAAAGAGAAGAAGCAGTATTCCTGAACCTCGGCTCACAATTGCCGGCTGTCCGGAACCGAGAAGGGGATCAAGTCCCATGGCCGCAAGGGCAACTGCGGAAAGGACAACAAACGGGATATCTGTCTTCAGGACAGAAGGAGAAACTTTTATCGGATAGATGAGTGCGGTGACACCTATGATCACACAAACATTGAAAATATTGCTTCCAACTACGTTTCCTATTGCCAGTCCCGTATTTCCACCGGCTGCAGAAAGCACAGAAATAGCAAGTTCAGGAGCAGATGTACCGAAAGCCACTACAGTCAGACCTACCACAAGATCCGACATCCCCCATTTTTTAGCCAAAGCCGAAGCTCCATCCGTAAGAAAATTGGCTCCTCCGAGAATCAGGACAAGCCCTGCCACAAACCAAATTATGTCTACTATCATATCCAGAATATAAAAAACAAAGACGCGTCATTATGCCGCGCCTTTCAATCCTTGTATCCCCGTAGGGAGTCGAACCCTAATCGTCGGAACCGGAATCCGATATTC
>CAQFOZ010000086.1 GCA_948788915.1 uncultured Muribaculaceae bacterium
TCAGCGGTCGAGCCATGCGTTTTTGATATTATTGAGTTTTATCGGACAGCAATATAAAAGAATACGGATAAGACAGTCTACGGATATATATGATGTTATGCACCCGGAAATTGGAAATCTTCCACATGAAGAGGTCTGGGCTTTATATCTCAACCGCAGAAATGAGATAATATCCAAGGAAAGAATCACTTCCGGTAGTTCTGTAGCATCTGTCTTTGATATTAAGAAGATAATACGTCAGGCAATTTTGCGGAAGGCTGAAAGTGTTGTAATGTGCCACAATCATCCTTCCGGGAATCTTGTGCCAAGTATTCAGGATGATCAGATAACGCGTATGTTGAAGGATGCTTGTGTTACAATGGATCTTCGTATGCTTGACCATGTGATAGTCACGCCTTCCGGGTTTTATTCATATAACGATAACGGCAAACTCTGAACCGTTATTCGTATGAAGGATTATTTGCGTTCTTTTATTGTTTTGCTTTATTGCGGTCAGACCGCAGTTCGTGTTGTATCCGTCTTGTGTTTGGTGTGATAATGGAATCTGCTGAAAAAATTTCAGCGTGTTTGCCGTTGTTTAAGAGATATTTGTAAGTCAGAATACGTCTGACATGTCCGTTAAGCTCGCTTTCGCTTATTTCCCCCGATTTTAAAGAGTTGAGTATATTGTTGATTTCGGCTCGTGTATCTTTGGGAGCGAGAATAATATCTGTACCTGCCATAATAGCTTGTTCAGCACCAAGTCCGAGTGCGCCCTGCATGTTCAGAGCATCAGTAAGAACAAGCCCTTTGAATCCGAGGTCGTTTCTCAGAAGGTCTGTTATAACAGGTTTGGACAGAGCTGCGGGCATACCATCCGGGTCAATAGCCGGAAAGGCAAGGTGCCCAGTCATGATTCCCGACAAGCCATTGTTTATGTAAGTTTTGAACGGTTTGAGATCTATGCTGTCAAGGCTTTGTAGACTTTTAGAGATCACAGGCATGTTTTTGTGGCTGTCACCGGGTGCGGCTCCATGCCCCGGAAAATGTTTGGCAACACTTATTACATTCCCGCTTTCTACTCCGCAGGCATAGGCGACAGCAAGATCTGATACCCGTTCAGGATCTGTCCCGAAAGATCTCTGGCCAATGAACTCGTCTCGGGAAGATACGTCGAGCACCGGTCCAAGAATCATATTGATTCCTAATTTACGGCTTTCATCCGCAACCTCTCTTCCGTAGTCAAACATAGTTTGTTCGTCCACAAGAGAGTCGATATCGGCATTTATCGGAAATTTGGGTGCGTCATGAAGGCGCATTCCAAGTCCCCATTCAGCATCTATCGCTATAAATGGTGGAATTTTTGAGCATCTGGCAAGTGTGTCGACAATTGTTGTTGCCGATTTTATATCCCCTTTCAGCAGAATAACGCCTCCTATGCCCATTTCTGCATATTCTTTAATGCGGGCAATGGCATAGGGACTTGAATCAGTCATTACTGCGGGCATAATCAGCTGACCAATTTTCGCTATTGTGTCAAGACTCTGTAACACGCTGTCGGCATATGTCGCAGCATCCTGTGTTATGTCAGCCACCTCATTCGTGTCCCCGTCTTCGGTGTGTCTGTCAT
The DNA here is from genome assembly GCA_948788915.1 of uncultured Muribaculaceae bacterium. GTDB lineage: Bacteria > Bacteroidota > Bacteroidia > Bacteroidales > Muribaculaceae > Lepagella. The sequence continues at coordinate 1,610 of CAQFOZ010000086.1, forward strand.
GCTTGTCGGGCGTTGCACATCCCGACATTATTGCAGGAAAAACCAGCAGACCTGCCACGATAAAATTAATGAGCCTACTGTACGGCATTGAAGACAAATCTTGGAGTGGGATCCGGATTTACAGGGAGACCGAGGGAATTAAGATTCTTTATGTATCTCAAGACAAGAGCACTTAGTTCTTCCGGACTTTTCCATACTACGGTATTGTTGGCAAGAGACCGGAGATCGTCATTGCCTTCTGCAAGGTAATCTATTGTCGCTACAGTATAAATCTTATTCGGATCCATTGCAGTCCCGTCTATGATTACATTTTTGAGATTGCCTGTGCTGTCAGCGACAACACGCATATTTCGGCTTATGGCTTCTCCTCCTTTTCTTGAGGCAACCTTCATTGCATCAATGATGTCGCTTCCTTTTATTCTGATAATATTGAGTTTGTTTGAGAACGGGAAAGTGGCGAGGATCTGTCCCTCTGTAATGGCTCCCTTGTATATTGGCTGACGTATCCCTCCTACATTCATTATAGCCAAATCAATTTCATGGAAAGAACTGTCCGATTCTTTTTGAGATGCCGAGATCGATTTTGCAACATCCAGAGCCATATCTGCCGTCCAGTTTACAAAAGCTCCTGTTTTAAGGCCGTTCGGCATGTCTGTCAGACTTATACCAATCTTATTCGAGTTTATTGAATCCACCACATGTCTGTATGGCTCCAGGAAAGCCTGCATCTTTTTGTCATATGCTTTTTCCGGAAAACGGTCAGTTACAGGAATAAGGTCATAACTAAAGTCCCGACTGTCGATTTTGTCGAGATTAATCTTGATATATCCCACATTTTTGCCATATTTACCGGTTTGTGTCACTAATACCGGTTTTCCGTCGGCGTTCATTATCCAGTAAGGATCTGATTTGTCATTTTTAGGATCCACGAATGTATGTGAGTGTCCGCCAATGATAATGTCTATGTCCCGGCTTTGCTCTGCAAGTTTCACATCAGACAGTTTGTCAAGTTCGTTATAGCCTATATGGGTGACAGCCACTACAAGATCACATTTTTTCTTGTTTTTAAGGTATGCTGCGGTCTCGTTGGCAGTTTTTATGGCATCGCGATATTTCATTGCTCCGTATTTGTCGGTCTGAATCAGACTCTCCGGATCGATATTTATACCGACAAATCCAATCTTATGCTTGCCGATTTTTTTTATGGTATATGGATCGAATAATCCTTCCGCAGGAGTGTCTTTGAAATCGTAATTAGCACTGAGCCGGGCTCCTTTTACATCCTTCCAGTATTTTGCCAGTTCTTCGATACCGTTGTCAAATTCATGATTTCCGAGGATTCTTATGTCATATCCCATCATATTGAAGAGTGGATATTCTACATCTCCATGAAAATATTTGAAATACAGGGTTCCCTGTACAATGTCTCCTGCATCTACGAGGATGACATTTTTTTCAGCATTTCTTACCGAATCAATTATCGCTTTCCTGGGAAGTATGCCTCCGGTTCCATCTTTGTCGGAATCGATATTTGAATGAGTGTCGTTGGTGGAGAGTATCACCAGATCTTCAGCACTGACACTGACGCAGACTGAAAGTATTAGAAAAAGGAAAAGGTGTCGCATAGCCTAAGATATAAAAATTCCCATATAAATGATAACAAGATATCATCTATATGGGATTAAATATATTAAGAATTATCTTATAAGATTTTTACCTGTCATGTCTTCCGGGATGGGAAGTTCCATAAGACCAAGAAGAGATGGAGCAACATCGGCCAATCGTCCGTTCTCAACTTCGGCATCTTTCTTGCTGCCAATATAAATGAATGGTACAGGATTAAGAGAGTGTGCGGTGTTGGGTGTGCCGTCTTCGTTGATAGCGTGATCCGCATTTCCATGGTCAGCGATGATGATTGTCTCGTAGCCGTGGGCTTTGGCTGCCTCTACTACTTTCTCTACACATTTGTCAAGTGTAGCAACAGCTTTTTCTATTGCAGCATATACCCCTGTGTGTCCTACCATGTCACCGTTAGCGAAGTTGACTACGATGAAGTCATATTTCTCTGTGTCGATCTGTGCCACAAGTTTCTCTGTTACCTCTGGAGCGCTCATTTCGGGTTGCAGATCGTATGTGGCAACCTTAGGTGAAGGAACAAGAATTCTGTCTTCTCCAGGGAACGGCTCCTCTTTACCACCGTTGAAGAAGAAGGTTACGTGTGCGTATTTCTCGGTTTCTGCTATGTGAAGCTGCTTTTTGCCGAGGGATGAAAGATATTCACCTAAGGTGTTTTGCACATCCGCCTTTGTGAAGATGATGTGCACTCCGGTGAATGAATCATCATAGGGTGTCATGCAATAATACTGCAGACCTGGTATCGGCTCCATTCCATTCTCAGCATGCTGAGTCAGTACGGTTGTAAGTTCTTTGGCACGGTCGTTACGGTAGTTGAAGAATATAACCACATGATTTCCTCCGATGCGGCCATCAACAGTGTCGTTTACTATAGGTTTGATAAACTCATCTGTCACACCCTCTGCATAAGATTCTTCAACTGCTTTTACCATATTGTCGGATTTCTTTCCAACTCCGTTTACGATAAGGTCATAAGCTTCTTTCACACGTTCCCAACGGTGGTCTCGATCCATTGCGTAATACCTTCCGATCACACTTGCAATCTTACCTGCAGATTTTGCGCAGTGGTCTTCGATCTCCTGAAGGAATCCCGCACCGCTTTTGGGGTCTGTGTCTCGTCCGTCCATGAAAGCATGGATGAAAACGTTGTCGAGATCATATGCCTTGGCTGTATCGCACAGTGCATACAGGTGTCCGAGAGATGAGTGCACGCCTCCTGAAGAACATAGTCCCATGAAATGAATGGGCACATTGTGTTCTTTGGCGTAACTGAAAGCACTCTTGATTTCGGGATTCTGCGCGAAAGAACCATCTGCTATGGCGCGGTTGATCTTTACAAGATCCTGATAGACTACCCTGCCCGCACCGATGTTGAGGTGTCCAACCTCCGAGTTAC
>CAQFOZ010000087.1 GCA_948788915.1 uncultured Muribaculaceae bacterium
GAGCATCTGACTACGGATCAGAAGGTTGCAGGTTTGAATCCTGCACGAATCACACCCAAGAACATAACAATCGGTTCGTTAGCTCAATTGAATAGAGCATCTGACTACGGATCAGAAGGTTGCAGGTTTGAATCCTGCACGAATCACAAGAGTGATTGCTTAGGCAACCACTCTTATTTTTTGACTCGACACAAACAATTCTCTTTCAAAAATCGGTATAATTAAAATAAATATTTAATTTTGTCCGAGAAGTTGAACCAGCGATAAACAGATTTGTTAAAAGAATATAGAAACTATTAAAATATCAAGAATTATGAATGGTGAAGACAATAGGAACCAGACACAGACGCCCAAAGGTGCTCGTTTGGCATTCGGAATATTGATGGTGCTGGTATATGTTGGTGTTGGCTTGTTATTTATCTGCAAATTCTTCAATGCCATAGATTATACAGTGAGTTGTGTTATCGGTGCATTATTGATAGTCTACGGAATTTTCCGTGCCTACCGTTTGTATCGTGGCGGCAATTAAATTTACAATCATGAATCTCAGATCATTATTAAAAATCACTCTCTCGCTGCTATTGGCAACGGGAGTTGTTTCATGTACAAAAGTGAAACGTGGCGAATATGCCAAAGGCAGTTCCACAATATTTTGTGACGACGGCTTCAGAAATATTCTTAACGAAGAAATCAATGTCTTTGAATTTTCTTATCCTGAAGCTTCTATAATACCATTCTATGTCAGCGAACAGGATGCTATAGATACAATGATGTGCGATGGCACACAGGCCATTATTGTAACACAGGAATTAACCAAAGAGCAGAAAGATTATATCAAGAACAAATTCAAACGGGTTGTAAAAACACACTGTATCGCTGTCGACGCAGTTGCTCTTATTACCAATAAGGCAAACCGCGTGACCACCCTCTCTGTAGACGAAATTGGAGATATTCTTAACGGAAAAATTACTCGTTGGAGTCAAATTGTAGGCAACGACACAACTGCCATAAAAATAGTATTCGATAATCCAGGGTCCTCAACAGTAAGCTATATGCGAGACAGGTTTATGAAGGATGGCAAGAAAATCTCAGATAATCCCAATGCATTCGCCCAAAAAGACAACGCACAGGTATTTGATATAGTAAAAAAAGACCCGGATGCACTTGGCATAATTTCGGTAAGCTGGCTTGGAGACGATCTATCACTGGCAAAAGATGTTCCTGTCAATGAAAGATACAAAGGGTATGAAAACCACAACGACACGGTAGCAACAAATCTTACAACAGAAGTAAATGTATTGAAAGTCAGCAATCCCAATGAGTCAAACGATTTTGATCCCTCCGGCTATAAACCGTACCAAGTATACATCAACTCTGGTGAATACCCGTTATTCAGAAAAGTTTATATGATAAGCACAGCATCAAATTCAACAGTGCTTCACAGTTTCTATACTTTTGTCACAGGATTTGTAGGACAAAAAATAATATCTAAAACCGGGATACTGCCCTATTACATGAACCCCAGAGTAGTAGAGCTGAAATAACTGTCTGAAATCAACTTGGCTTCAAGTTCTTAATCTCGCAAAGAAGTAAGCAGGCACAAAATAAAGACTCCATTCTCTTTGTTTTAACAAAATTTGAGAATGAAGTCTTTATTTTGTCAAAGAAATTTACTAATTTTGGAAATATAATCCTATAATTTGTGTTATATAATCCAAAGGGAGAGAATTATCACACATAATTCAAAATCTTTAAAACATCATCCCGCAATTTTATCATATAATATGGGATTGAAAGAATGGAAAACAAAATGAAATTATCATAATGAAATTTAAAAGTATTTTATCACTTTGCCTTGCGGGCATTGCCCTCTCGGCTACCGCCCAAACTCATGTCGAGGGTGAAGAATATTACAAAGCAGATCAATTAGAGAATGCAAAAGATCTGTTGCTTCGTAGTTTAAACAATGCCCAGACAGACAAATCTGTCAGCGATTACTATCTTGGAATGATTGCTCTTCGCGAAAACAAGAAAGATGAAGCCAAGAAATATTTTGATGCCGGCATTCAAGCCAATCCCGAATATGGATACAATTATATCGGTTCCGGCATACTGGCCTTGATGTCCGGTAACGAGAAAGAGGCAGAAAGCCTTTTCAAAACCGGTGAATCAAAAGATAAAAAAGATGTTTCAATGCAGATTGCCATAGCCAGAGCATATGACATGGTAGATCCGGTGAAATATGAGCCCAAAATAACAAAAAGAGTTACAAAAGCCAGCAAAACAATAGACAATCCCGACAGATATATATTTGAAGGAGATGTTCTTGCACGTGCAAAACAATGGGGAGATGCCGGTGCAAAATATGAAATGGCCGCATCATATAACGACAAAGCATCTGACGCATATGTAAAATATGCAAATCTGTTTACAATGGTAAATCCTCAATACGCAATCAAGATGCTCAACAAGCTGCTTGAAGTAAATCCGCAATCCGCACTCGGTCAGCGCGAACTTGCAAACGCGTATTACAATGCAAAGGATTATAAGAACGCTGCCATCCAATATGGCAATTACGTAAAGAATCCCAGCCACTTCAAACAGGATGAGAACCGCTATGCATTCCTTCTCTTCTACGGTGGTGAGTTCCAAAAAGGTTATGATTATGCGACCGCGTTATTGCAGCAGGATCCGAAAAACTTTACAGCACAGCGCTATCAGTTCATGAACGCCGCTCAGCTTGAAAGCATGAAAGATCAGCTCCTTCCTATGGCAGAAGCTCTTTATGCAGCGCACAATGCAAACCCATCTGTGAACAAATTTGCAGCAATTGACTTCACACTTATAGCAGATGAACTTTCAAACGCAAAACGCAATGACGAGGCAATTCAGGTTCTTCAGGAAGCAATTAAGGAAATGCCTGACAATGCAGCATTCAACAAATCGCTTGCAATGAAATATGTGGATGCTAATAATATAACCAAGGCAGCTGAAGCATTCAGAGGATACATTAAAAAGACTGAGGAGCCGGGATACAACGATTACAATCAGCAAGCAACATTCTCATTCTATGCAGGTGTTGAGAATAAAGACAACCCGGAGGCTGCAAAATCATTCTTTGACGAAGTTCTTGCAAATGCAGCAAAAATGGAATCAATAATTCCAGACAACTATAAGCCCAAGATGCTTCAAGGAGATGTAGCAAAACAGACTGCCGCAAATGAAGATGAGGCAGCTATTGCCGCTCAGCCCAAATATGAGGAAGCAGTTGCACTTCTTGAGAAAAGTGCAGATCCTTCACGTTATAACCGTGATGCCAAAACACTTTACATGTATCTTGGCAACTATTACATCAAGAAGGATAACGTAGAAAAGGCAAAAGAGTATTACAACAAATTCCTCAACATAGATCCAAACAACGAAGCTGTACGCAAATATGTTGACAGTTTGAAATAAATTATATTTTAAATCGAGTAGGAGGTAAACACTATTCATAGGTGTTTATCTCCTATTTTCGTGTTTACCGACCTCTCACACCACCGTACATGCCGTTCGGCATACGGCGGTTCTTAACGCGGATGCAGTTTCTCATAATACTCCGTAAGTGTGGGATAGTGCGCTCGTTTAAGATTCTCCATTGATATTGCTCGTGTAAGAATAGGGCTATGAACGGTGCGCCAGTACCCCTTTCGGGTGTTAGCCCATTGCCATGCCTGCCATTTCGAGATGCCGCATCTTTGGAGGTTCTTGGAGCGTGTACGTACTCGTTTCCAGCATTTCCATATACACATGCGTATGCGACTGCGCAACCATTCGTCGGTTTCTTTCAGAAAGTTGCGCATCTCGGCGAACCGAAAGTAGTTTACCCACCCTCGGATTGCATAGGTCAGTTTCTCCTTGCGCTTCCCGTAGCCCCAGCCGTTGCTGCGCGATGTCAGTTCTTTGAGCTTCGCACGCAGTCTGGCCTTAGTCTTCGGATGAACGCACAAGCGAGCCTTTCCCCTTCACATGTTGAACGAGTAGCCGAGGAACTTCTGTCCGTGAACACTGCCGACGTGCGTTTTCTCGCGGTTCACTCTGAGAAAGAGTTTCCCCTCTATGAACTTGGTGATACTTTCGCATACTCTTTCGGCCGCTCTCGGGCTTTTGCAGAAGATGACGCAGTCATCGGCATAACGCACGAACGGAAGTCCGCGTCTTTCAAGCTCGCGGTCAAGCTCCGTCAGCATTATGTTGCTAAGTATGGGGCTGAGCGGGCCGCCTTGCGGCACGCCCTCTGTCGTTTCCTCATACTTGTGCCCGACCATAACTCCTGCGTTGAGATACTTGTGTATCAGCGATATGACTCTGCCGTCTTTGATAGTTTCGCCAAGAAGCTGTATCAGTTTGCTGTGGCTGACCGTGTCAAAGAATTTTTCAAGGTCAAGGTCTACGCAGTATTTATAGCCGTCGTTGATGATTTCCTGCG
>CAQFOZ010000088.1 GCA_948788915.1 uncultured Muribaculaceae bacterium
ATTATTCCAGCTGTCTGGGGATCTTTTGCTTTGTCGGGATTGACCACATGCCCCGCCCAAAGAGTGTTGTCGGCTATTATATATCCTCCTTCTTTTAATAAAGGAAGGGCAAGCATGAAGTCTTCGCAATATTTTCGTTTGTCTGCATCCAGAAAAATCATGTCGAAGGATTCTGGATTCATATTTTTCATTACACTTTCAGCAGAACCTATATGTAACGTGATTTTATCAGCGAAAGGTGATTTTCTGAAATTTTCAAGAATGAAATCCTCAAGTTCGTCGTCAATCTCTATCGTTTCGATACATGCACCCGGTTCAAGAGCTTCGGCTATGCATATTGTCGAGAAGCCGGCAAAAGTGCCAAGTTCAAGCACCCGCTTGGGGCGTATCATATGTGTCAGCATATAAAGCAGGCGCCCTTGGATCTTGCCTGAACACATGCGCCCGTTTAGCAGATGCAGGTTTGCCTCACGTTCGATATTGTAAAGGCATTCCGGCTGGGGAGATATATGCTCTTCAATATATTGTGTCAGTTCCGGTGTCATGACTGGCTGCCGATAAGGTAATTGATTGCCAGTTTGTACCCGTCTCTTCCGAATCCGGTGAGAACAGCGTCGGCTTCTCTGGCTGTTACTGATTTTGCGCGGAACTCTTCTCTTGCGTGGATATTTGATATGTGTACTTCTACAACGGGTACCATGCTGTCTGCTATGGCATCGGCTATTGCATACGAGTAATGTGCGTAGGCCCCTGGGTTAAGAATAATTCCGGCGCAATTGCTGTCGCAGTTCAAATTTTGGATAATGTCGATTATTTCACCTTCGCTATTCGTCTGGAAATACTGAATCGTTATATCCGTAAAATTTTTTTTTAGTTCGGTCAGGGTATCTTCAAAAGTTTCTTTCCCATAGATTTCTGGATCTCGTCTGCCAAGCAGGTTCAGATTTGGTCCGTTTATTATTCCTATAGTCATTTTTATGAAATCGTAGAAAAATTAAAACACTAAATAAAAATAGCATATATTGCGAAAAAAGAGTAGCAAGAAACAAATAATTGTTTACTGTGCTACTCTTTCCTCTCTCCTCAGCGGTGCGGACGGGACTCGAACCCGCGACCCCATGCGTGACAGGCATGTATTCTAACCAGCTGAACTACCGCACCTTTTTAGGATCTTCAATCAGGATTTGTTTCCCGATTGCGAGTGCAAAGTTATAACCTTTTTTTTAATTGACCAAATAAAATCGTAAAAAATATTTCAAAAAAATATGATTTCTATGTATTGGATTAGTTATCAGAGGGGAATTTACTCGGTGCCTTATTCCAGGAGTTATACGGAATGTCATATGCACAAAAAAGCTGATGAATTTCATCAGCTTTTTTTGTCGGGGTGACAAGATTCGAACTTGCGACCTCACGCCCCCCAGACGCGTACTCTAAACCTACTGAGCTACACCCCGAATTATTTTACTTCAAACCGATTAATTATTTCTCTAAATAATTTTCTCGGCTCAAAAGCGATTGCAAAATTATAAATTTTTTATCACTCAGCAAAATTTTTTTGATAAAAATCAATATGATTCTGCGACTGATGGAAAATCTCCTGATTTGACATCAGCGATATAATTCTGTACCCCTTCTGTCATAACGGTTGCAAGATCCGCATATCTGCGCAAGAATTTAGGGGAGAAATCCTGATTTATGCCGAGCATGTCATGAATGACGAGTACCTGACCGTCAACACCACCTCCGGCACCAATGCCAATTACGGGGATTGTTAATTCTTTGGCTACTCGCGCAGCAAGCTCGGACGGTATCTTCTCAAGCACTATGGCGAAACATCCGATGTCTTCAAGCAAGTGGGCATCTTCTATCAGTTTGTTAGCCTCTTTTTCCTGACGGGCACGTACATTATATGTGCCGAATTTATTGATGCTCTGAGGGGTAAGTCCGAGATGTCCCATAACCGGAATGCCCGCACACAAGATACGCTCAATGGATTCGCGTATCTCTGAGCCTCCCTCCATCTTTACGGCCTCGGCATGACTCTCCTTCATAATGCGAATGGCGGAAGCAAGGGCTTCTTTTGAGTTGCCTTGATACGTTCCGAATGGAAGGTCAACTACCACCAACGCCCTGCTTACTCCCTTCATTACTGACTTGGCATGATATATCATCTGATCAAGCGTAATAGGTAGGGTGGTGACATTGCCTGCCATTACATTGGAGGCGGAATCTCCGACAAGTATAACATCGATGCCTGCGGCATCTACAATCTTGGCCATAGAATAGTCATAGGAGGTGAGCATTGATATTTTTTCACCTCTTTGTTTCATTTCCGCAAGACGACGAGTCGTCACTTTGCGGGTATTGTCTACAGTGTTGGTTGACATAATCAGATATTATAGTCCTTGGTATAGATGGTTCCAGCCTTGAGCGAAGTGCGTGTGATGGCGGAACCTTGTGGCTGCAAAATTAGCAATTATATGCTAAGAACCCAAATGTGTCTGGAAAAATCGATGAAGTGTGCTTCTGGGACAAGAATGTGTATGGCGTGAAGATTGTGTTGAACATATTTGGGGTTTTCTTGATACATCTCTGGCTTAAAAATATATTGAAAGATTGGATAAAAATTTATAATTTTGTACTTTTAAGAATTAACAGACAAGAAATTTATCAGTTTTGCTTGTGCAAAATGCGTTGCCTTTCCAACCGATAGCAGGGAATAAATGCAATTGTACGAGGATTGAAATATGGAACATTGGACAATTGATTATTTGATTTGTCTGGGGTTGTCTGTCCTTATTACAGGGTTGATAATACCTATGATATTGAGGATCGCGTTCAGACGTAATCTGTTTGATATGCCTGACTCCAGAAAAATTCATAAAGGAGGGATTCCCCGTTTAGGGGGAATTGCCTTCATGCCTTCGGTAATTTTTGCGTTTTGTATCACCATTGGGCTGGATCTTCATTTTTATTCGCGTGATATGATGGCGTTAATGGAGCATTCCGGAACCGGTATCGTTTTTCTTATGTGCTCGTTGGCCCTTGTTTATCTTGTTGGTATTGCTGACGACCTCGCGGGGCTTAAATATAATGCGAAATTTGCAGTACAGATTATTGCCGGAATTCTCATAGCTTTTTCAGGAGAATGGGTCAGGGGGCTACACGATTTTTTGTGGATTGAGGCATGGCCCGAATGGATCGGTTGGATTTTTACAATTTTTGGTATAATATATGTAATAAATGCCGTTAATTTAATAGATGGAATAGACGGACTTGCTTCCGGATTGAGTGCTGTGGCATTGGTGTGGTATTCATATGTGTTATGGATCACGGGCAATTATGGGTATATGCTGATTGCCGCTGCTGCACTTGGCACTTTGATAGCATTTTTCTACTTCAATGTTTTTGGAAGGGTAGACAGGCATACCAAAATCTTCATGGGCGATACGGGTTCTTTGTCGATAGGTTTGATTTTGGCGTTTCTGGCCATAGTGGTGCTTGATATCCCTGAAGAAAATATAGAAAAAAATTATAACGTGTTTATAATGGCTGTCTCTCCGGTGCTTCTGCCGTGTCTTGATGTGGTAAGGGTGTTTTTTCATAGGATTATGAGGGGACGAAGTCCATTTCTGCCGGATAAATGTCATATCCATCATAAGCTGCTTGCCATCGGTTTGGCACAAAGGCAGGTCTTGGCGGTGATAATGGTTATCGACATAGTGTTTATTTGCATGAACATGATGTTGACGATATACGTGCAGCCGACGTGGATTATACTTATTGATGTAGGGTTGTGGCTATTTATCAATTGGATAATGACCGGCGCGATTCACAAAAAAGAGCTGAAGCTTGGTAAGAAGCTTTATGAATAGAGGACATAATAGAAACTGTTTAAATTTATTTTCGAGGAATTTTGAGAGTTATTTTTGAGATGGTTCTGCGAGTTGAGAAGGGAGAAACCTATCGGTTTTGACCGC
>CAQFOZ010000089.1 GCA_948788915.1 uncultured Muribaculaceae bacterium
AGTCTAATAAGGCTAACCGAATCTGTGTGTCATAAACATAGCTGAGTAGTTACAAAGCAATAACGCGAGAATAAAACTATAAACTACGTAATTATGGCTGACACTTTATCATTCAAACAAAGATTGCTTGGACTTCAAGGAAATCTTTTCAATTTCGCCTGTCAGCTCACCTCAAACAGAGATGCAGCACAGGACTTGGTGCAGGACACGACTCTTAAAGTTTTGGACAATGAGGCAAAATACGTTGATAATGTAAATTTCAAAGGTTGGGTCTTTACCATAATGCGCAATATCTTTATCAACAACTACCGTCGTCAGGTTAGAAGCGCAACGGTAATTGACACAACTGAAGATCTGTATCACCTCAATTTGTCTCAAGAATCCGGAATAGACAATCCGGAAGGATCATTTGCCGCAAAGGAAATCTCCATTGCCATCAATAGTTTTGCTGATGAATACAAAATTCCATTCTCGATGTATGTGGCAGGATATAAATATAGCGAGATTGCTGAAAAGATGGATCTCCCTCTCGGCACAGTCAAAAGCCGCATATTTTTTGCACGCAAGCGTCTGCAGGGCATATTAAAGGATTACAGATAATTTTCACCAACCTGTAATTATAAAAAATGTAAATAAGTATATAACCCATTTTAATTAATAAAGAGGAGCGTTTTCACGTTCCTCCTTATTTTTCCGGCCAGTATTCGTTTCTAAAATAAAAATACACCTATTTGACATCAACATTTATTAGCAGATAAGAAAGTGTTTTCACCGCTTTTTTAGTAAATTTGCAAGAATTATGATTACAGCTTTTCAAAAGAAAAAGGAGAATATCGCTGAATATCTCCTTTATATGTGGCAGATAGAAGACCTGATTCGTGCCAACGACTTTGATATAGACAAAATTGATTCGAATATTATTAGCAAATATTCGAATCTCAGCAATGCCGGCCGCAAGGAAATGCGCGACTGGTATGAATCACTTATTGATATGATGCACAGAGAGGGGGTAGAGAAATTCGGGCACATCCAGCTTAACAGAAATGTGCTTATTGATCTTGGCAGCCTGCATAAACAACTTCTCGGCAATACAAAATATCCACAATATTCAGCAGAATATTACAAGACTCTCCCCTATATTGTGGAAATACGTTCCAAAGCCGGAGAAAATAAAAAAGATGAGCTTGAAACATGTTTCGATGCATTATACGGTATCCTGATGCTGCGTTTGCAACAGAAAGCCATCTCACCCGAGACACTTGGAGCAGCAACGCAAATATCAAGATTTCTGGCTCAACTTGCCGTTTTTTATAAAAAAGATTATAACAATGAGCTTGATCTCGATTAACGAAATCCGAATACAACATAAATATGAGTCAGTGGTACCGGTAAATGGTACATATAAATTAAGTAAACTTCACGGTTCATGATCATATCTGTTACACAGATCGTTTAAATTTTACTACATAATATAATATGAAAATATTAGTTACAGGAGCTTACGGTCAACTTGGCAACGCCCTTCAAAGAGAGCTTGCCGGAGATAACAATATCGAGGCTATTTTCACAGATGCCGACTCTTTGGATATCACCGACCCAACAGCACTTGACCGCTTTTTTGAAGACAATCCCGTGGAAATCGTTGTCAACTGCGCTGCATACACGGCTGTTGACAAGGCCGAATCCGATGATCTTAAAGCTGCCGCAATCAACACCGCGGCAGTCGGAAATCTAGGGCAGGCTGCTTCTAAACATGGAATAAAAGTGATACACATCTCTACAGATTATGTATTTTCCGGAGAAAGTTTCCGTCCTTACAAAGAAAATGACGAACCTTATCCGCAAAGTATATACGGGCGCACCAAGCTTGAGGGGGAAGGGCTGCTGACTTCTTTCTGTAAAGACACAATTATCATCCGCACAGCATGGCTATACTCGGAATTTGGAAACAATTTCGTTAAAACCATGCTTCGTCTCTCAGGAGAACGTGATGAAATAAACGTTGTTTCCGACCAGATTGGCTCCCCGACATATGCAGGAGACCTTGCGTCTGCAATTCACACCATAATCAGTGATAAAAACTGGCAACCGGGCATATATCATTTCACAAATGAAGGAGTAGCGTCCTGGTATGACTTCACCAAGGCCATATTTGAAATTTCAGAAAAAAATACAAGGGTAAATCCGATACCCACTGCCCAGTACCCGACTCCTGCCAAACGGCCTCTCTATTCCGTGCTCAGCAAAAACAAGATTAAACAAAATTACGGCATTACAATCCCATACTGGAGAGACTCTCTCGCCGAATGCTTGAAAAAACTATGAGCGAAGAACTGAACAAAGAGATTCAACGCAGACGTACGTTTGCCATAATCTCCCACCCCGATGCCGGAAAAACCACACTTACCGAAAAGCTTCTTCTCTTCGGAGGCGCAATTCATGTGGCAGGAGCGGTAAAGAGCAACAAAATTAAGAAAACCGCCACCTCCGACTGGATGGAGATTGAGAAACAGCGCGGAATATCGGTTGCCACTTCCGTGATGGGTTTCAATTACGGGGACTACAAAATCAACATTCTTGACACTCCGGGTCACCAGGACTTTGCTGAAGACACATTCCGTACACTCACAGCTGTTGACTCGGTAATCATAGTTGTCGATGTGGCGAAAGGTGTGGAAACGCAGACAAGACGCCTGATGGAAGTGTGTCGTATGCGCAAGACCCCAGTCATTATCTTCGTAAACAAACTTGACCGAGAGGGGCGCGACCCGTTCGACATTCTTGACGAACTCGAAAAAGAACTTCAGATATCTGTCCGACCGCTTTCCTGGCCTATAAACATAGGTGCCAAGTTCAAAGGGGTATATAACATATACGAACACGGTCTTGACCTGTTCACTCCGTCGAAACAGAC